>SCUQ01000107.1 GCA_004297635.1 Rhizorhabdus sp.
TGGGTCAGGTAGCTCTGGGTCGAGCTGTACGCCGCCAGCGCGGTCTGCATGCGCGTGAACTGCGCCGTCAGCTGGGCGCGATAGGCGGTGTCGCGCGTGGTCATCTTTTCCTTCTCGGACGCGATCGATTCCTTCTCGCTTTCGAGCCGCGTCTGCGACGCCGTGAGCTGGCCGGAGGAGGCGGTCAGTTCGGTCTTGATGGCGTCGAGCGCGCCCTGGAGGCCACGGTCGATCGTGATCGTCGCGCTGGTGACGGGACCCAGAATGTCAAAGGACAGTCCGGCGGCCGCCGACGTGAAGGACGCCTGCACACCGGTCGTTCCTGACGGCAGAGTGTAGCTTCCATCGAGCAGGGCAGAGGCGGTGGTGACGCCGTTGCCGGGCACGGCGTTGGTGACGGTATAGGTCCCGCCCTTCACCTTGCCGACCGCGTTGGTGATCTTGATCAGGGGGTTGTCGCTGCGCTGACCCGGATTGAACATCGCCTCGACGGCATCGGGGTTGCTCGCCATCACGGTCGACAGCCGGGCACTGTTGAGCGTCAGCGTACCGTCGCGGTTGGTGGATACGCCGATCTCGGCGAGGGTGGTGGGCCGGCCGTCGGTGGCGAAGGTTAGCTGTGTCGATGTGAGCGAGCCCAGCCGCTGCGCGAGCGCGCGGATGCCGGCATCGCTGCGCAGCGATCCGCTGGTACCGGTCATCGATGACAGCGTGGTCTTCATTTCGTTGAACGCGGCGACGAAATCGCTCACCGCCTGCTTGATCGCATCGACGGGCTGGCTCGATCCGATCGTCACGGTCGTGTCGGGCGCGGCGGAGACGAGATCGATCTTCACCCCGTCGATGACGTCGTTGAAGCTGTTCGTCGCCTTGGTGACCGTGACGCCATCGACCACGAGCTCGGCATCCTGTGCTTCCTGCTGGAGCGTGAGGCCGGTGATATTCTGCGGGTCGTAACTGTTCGGATCATAGGTGAAGCGGTCGAGCTCGCCGGGATTGCCGCTCGTCATCGTCAGCGAGAAGGCATTGGCCTCGCCGGTGGCACCCTTGACCACGAGCCGCGCGCCGGTCGAATCGGTAACGATGCTGGCGGTCACGCCGAGCCCGGAATCCTTGATCGCCTGGGCAAGGCCGGCCAGCGTATTGTTGGCCGAAGTGATCGTGATCGTCTTGGTCTGGCTGCCGACGGCAAGCTGCAGCGTGCCGATGCCCACCGCGCTCGCGGCGCCGCCCAGCGGTGCCGCCGTCATGGTCTGCGCGGTCGCCAGCTGATTGACCTTGATCGTCGAGGATAGCCCGTTGAGTCGCGCGCCGGCCTGCGCGCTGACATTGACGATCGAGCTGTTGGAGCTGGTCGGCTGCGTATAGAGCGTGCCGCCCGAGATCAGCGAGGAGAGCGAGCTGGAGAAGGCGCTGATCGAGCTGACCGCCTTGCCGAGATCGGAGATCTTGGCAGTGTTGGCGTCTTCCCGCGTAGTGATCGATTTCTGCTTGCTGGCGATGGTCGCGGTCGCGAGCTGGTCGACCAGCGAGGCCGTGTCGATGCTCGACGCCCCGAGCGCCGTGAGAATGGACGAACCGACCGACGTAACCATGAACCATACCACCTTGCTGCTGCCGGTAACGGCGCGCTCGCTGATGGCTTTAGCAGGCCAAGTCCTTTTAATTTCCTAACGGCAGGAAAGCATATCCGATAACCACGGAGCGGCGCGAAGGCCTATCCGGCCCTGCGCCCTTCCTCGTCATAGCGCGCTTCCGTGGGCACGTTCACGTCGGGCTGCACGATGCCCTCGGCCATTGCGCGATCGAGGTTGAAGACAAAGGCGAGGATCGCCGCGACTGCGATGAACAGATCCTCGCGTATCGTCTGACCCGATCGGCTGGTGTAGTAAATGGCGCGGGTCAGCTGCGGATATTGCAGCATGGGCACCGCATTCTCGGTCGCCAGCTCGCGGAT
>SCUQ01000108.1 GCA_004297635.1 Rhizorhabdus sp.
CGCATCGTCTCGGAGACGTCCGCAAGGACGGTCGGCGCAAGCACGCTGCCGTCTCTCGTGCCGCCCGCCAGAACTTTGGCACCGCCTTCGATCGCCTCGCATATCCATTGCTCGGCGCGCTCGGCATGCGCCTGGGAGATCATGGGACCGACGAGCGTCTGGGGATCGCCGGGATCGCCGGCTTTCACACCGGCGACCGCCGTGACGAGCTTCGCGACGAAATCGTCATAGATGCGCCGGTCGATCAGAAGACGCTGGACCGACGTGCAGACCTGCCCAGCCTTCCTGAAGCCTGCATTGAGGATCTTGGGGATAGCCATGTCGGTATCCGCGTCCTCGCAGACGATCGTGCTGGCGATGCTTCCCAGTTCGAGTTGCGTGCCCCGCAGACCCGCGGCCTGCTGGATCTCCCGGCCGACCTCCGTGCTGCCGGTAAAGGCATAATAGGCGATCCGCTGATCGGCGAGCAGCTCCCGCCCGACCTGGCTCCCGCGCCCATGGATCAAGGTGAGCAGGCGCGGCGGCAGGCCCGCATCGAGAAGCGCTCGGCACAGCTCTACCGCCGAGAGCGGCGTGTGGTTTGACGGCTTCAGGACGACGGAGTTGCCGCCCGCCAACGCGGGGCCGACCTTGTGCGCCACCGTATTGAGCGGCGAGTTGAACGGGGTGATCGCGCAGATGACCCCGCGCGGGGCGTGGATCGTAAAACCGATCCGGTCCTTCACACCCTTGCCCGCATGCATCGGGACGAGATCGCCGTTCAGGCGCTTTGCCTCTTCGGCCGACAGCTGCAGCGTCTGGACGCAGCGCTGAACTTCGTTTTCGCCATCTGCCCGCGTGAAACCTGCCTCGTCGCGCATCAGCCCGCAAAACAGGTCGCGACGCTCAGCGACGAGCCGCGACGCGGCCATCAGGATTTCATAGCGGTCATAGGGCGTCAGCGAGGACTCGGTGACCGCGGCGACCGCAGCGGTGACGGCTTCCCCTATCTGCGCCGAGGAGGCCACCGCCATCGTCCCGAAGACGCGGCCGGAATATTTATCGCGCAATGTGTCGACGGATGCGCCGTCGACCCATGTACCGGCTATGAGCAGCTTAGACATCGCGACACCCCACCTCAAACGTCCGTCAGGCCGCGGCGCCAATTCCGCGCATGAAGTTGAGGCGGATTTTGACCGGGTCGCGCTCGGTGGTGCCCGCCGGCTTCTCGCCATCGATCCGAGCGGCGATGAGCATGGGGCCGTCTGCCGCGAGCGCGCGGTCGACAAGCCTGCCGAAATGCTCCTCATCGGCCGCCCAGTAGCTGTCCGTCAGCCCGGCGCCGCGGGCGATGGCGACGAGATCGGATCCACTCGCCGTCAGCGTCTTTTGCGAACCGGTGATCTGATAGAGGCCATTGTCCCACAGGATGATCGCAAGGTTCTTCGGCGCGATGGCCGCGACCGTACCCAGCGAACCGAGCTGCATCAGGATCGAGCCGTCACCGTCCAGCGCAAAGACCTTCCGATGGGGCTGCGCTATCGCCACGCCGAGCGCGATCGATGTCGCCAGGCCCATGCTTCCCAGCATGTAGAAATTCTGGGGGCGCTGGCCGCTGGCCCAAAGGTCGAAATTGGTGTTGCCGATGCCGCCGACGACCGCTTCGTCGGAATTGAGCTTCGCGACAAGCAGGCGCGTGAGCACCGAACGGTTCATCACGGTCGCGTCGTCACGGCTCTGGATGCGGTTGGGATCGTTCATCATATCGCCTCCTCAGAATTCGCGCTTGGTGAGGAGAGGCGAGAGAATGATCGCCGCAGGCGCCTGGGTGCTGAATGCCTGCTTGATCATGCGATCTACCACGAACTCTACATGCTCGGGCTCCTGGATCGCGAAATTCTCTATGCCCAGGCTCTGCAGGACCGGCCGCATGGTCCGGCAGACCATGGCCTGCCCCTGCTGGAATTCGCCCAGCGTCCCGCGCTCCGACACGATCATCACGAGCGGAATCTGGAAGGGACAGACAAGCGAGGCCAAGGCATTGGGTATTGTGGCAAAGCCGCTGGTCTGCATCAGGACGATGCCTTTGCGCCCGCCCATATATGCGCCGGTCACGATGCCGACGGCCTCCTCCTCACGCGCCGGCACCACCACCGTGAAATAAGGGTCGGCATGGATCAGCTTGATGAGTGGCGCGAGGACATTGTCCGGAACATAAGCGACGAGACTGATCTCATTCGCCTTCAGAGCCCTGACTACGACTTCTGACCATTGCTCTGTGCTTTGTTCGCTGGGCATAATAATTCGAAGGCCCCTCAATTTACTTCTTAGCAGGAAGCTTATCATCTTGCGTGATGCTATTCATGCTTTACGCGCCCCTCTGCGAGTATTGGAGACCTAAAGAGCGCGATTGCCCAATACAAACAATTAATTTTTCTCTATTGTGCGTTTTCAGTTATAAGAGATGGAAGCGCTGCAGACATGGAAAGAGCGCCGCCGGCACCGTTGGCAGCGTCTTCATCCATCTTGAGGCCCGAGCCCATTGGAGCTGCTATGGGCAGCGCCATCATGCCGTTGCGAAGGGCTCGATATCTCGAGGCTATGCGCTGGC
>SCUQ01000109.1 GCA_004297635.1 Rhizorhabdus sp.
ATCGGCACGGCATTCCTCGATTCGCTTGGTCGGGCATATTCGATTTCAATCCCGGTACCGCGCCAGAGATTCGATCAGAAGAGTGCGGCCCTCGAGGAACCCCTGCTCGCCTGTCGTGATCGTCTCATCGCCACGATTCACGGCTCGTTTCCGAAAACTGCCTGATCAGCCAGCCCAATTCACCGCGTCTTCAATGGGGCTTTGGACCGCGATGATTGCAGATGTGAGGTTCGCCTTTTGGCAGATACATTGCATCCATCGCCAGGATCTGCTCGTAGAGCTTGCAGATCAGGCGTGTAGACTGAGTAAGGACTGACGAGACGGTACAATCGAACAACGGCGAAAGCCCGCCGAAGCTACGCTATTGCCGCCTTTGTATTCGTCACTCCCACTCGATCGTCCCCGGCGGCTTCGACGTATAGTCGTAGGTCACACGATTGATCCCCTGCACCTCGTTGACGATGCGGGTCGCGACGCGGCTCAGGAAAGCCGAGTCGAAGGGATAGACATCGGCGGTCATGCCGTCGGTCGAGGTGACGGCACGCAGCGCGCAGACCGAGTCATAGGTGCGGCCGTCGCCCATCACCCCGACGGACCGGACCGGCAGCAGCACCGCGAAGGCCTGCCAGATCGCATCATAGAGCCCCGCGCGGCGGATCTCGTCGAGATAGACGGCGTCGGCCTTGCGCAGGATGTCGCAGCGTTCCTTGGTGACTTCGCCGGGGATGCGGATCGCGAGCCCCGGCCCCGGAAAGGGGTGACGCCCGACGAAGATGTCGGGCAGCCCGAGTTCGCGGCCGAGCACGCGGACTTCGTCCTTGAACAGTTCGCGCAGCGGCTCGACCAGCTTCATGTTCATCCGCTCGGGCAGGCCGCCGACATTGTGGTGGCTCTTGATCGTCACCGAGGGACCGCCGGTGAAGCTGACGCTTTCGATCACATCGGGATAAAGCGTGCCCTGCGCCAGGAAATCGGCACCACCGATCTTCTTCGCCTCGGCTTCGAACACCTCGATGAAGGTCTTGCCGATGAACTTGCGCTTCGCCTCGGGATCGGTGAGGCCCTTGAGGCCGTTGAGGAACAGGGTTTCGGCGTTCACATGGACGAGCGGGATGCCATAATGCTCGCGAAACAGGCTGACGACCTGATCGGCTTCGCCCATCCGCATCAGGCCGTGATCGACGAAGACGCAGGTGAGCTGATCGCCGATCGCCTCGTGGATCAGCACCGCCGCGACCGCGCTGTCGACGCCGCCCGAAAGCCCGCAGATCACCTTGCCGTCGCCGACCTGCTTGCGGATCTCGGCGATCTTGGTCGCGCGGAACTCGGCCATCGTCCAGTCACCGGCCAGGCCGCAGACATGGCGCACGAAATTGGCGATCAGCTTGCCGCCATCGGGCGTATGGACGACCTCCGGATGGAACTGCACCCCATAGAAACGGCGCTTTTCGTCCGACGTGACCGCGAAGGGCGCGCCCTCCGACACCGCAATCGGCGAGAAGCCTTCGGGCAAGGCATCGACCTTGTCGCCGTGGCTCATCCACACCTGATGATGCTCGTCCTCCTTCCAGAGGCCGTCGAACAGGGCCGAGCGGCCCTTGATCTCGATGAAGGCACGGCCGAATTCACGGCTGTCCTGGCTGGGCGTAACCGATCCGCCGAGCTGCTGGCACATCGTCTGCTGGCCATAGCATATGCCGAGGATCGGCACGCCGGCCTCGAAGAAGCGCTGCGGCGCGCGCGGGCTGCCGATATCGGCCACCGAGGCGGGGCCGCCGCCGAGGATGATCCCACTGGGCCGGAGCCGGTCGAACGCGGCATCGGCGGCGTTGAACGGGGCGATCTCGCTATAGACGCCCGCCTCGCGGACCCGTCTGGCGATGAGCTGGGTGACCTGGCTGCCGAAGTCGACGATCAGGATCGTTTCCTGCGGCTGGCTGCTGGGCTTCGGGGCGGCGGTGGCGGGAAGCTGGGCTGTCATGGGGAGCCGATAATGGGCGGCGGCGCCACTGTCCAGCCGCACATGTTCACGCTGCCTCGTAAACCGCCGGAAAAAGCACCGCCGGCTGGCCAGCGGCCCAGGGCGGCACGCGCAGCATTGCCGCCGCGAACAGGGGCGACGCCAGCAGCCCTGCCAGCCAGGCCCGTAGCGCCGGAACCGGCTGCGAGTCGAACCAGCCTCGGTCGGTCTCGGCGAACTGCCGCACGAACGGCATGACCGCGATGTCGGCGAGCCCGCGCGCGCCGCCGGACAGATAGGCGCCCTGCGCCAAGCGTTCCTCCAGCAGCCCCAGCAGCGCAAGGCCGGCGGCACGATGCTCGGCCGCGTCGGTGCCGTACCGGCCGGGATATTTATAGCGATCGAGATGATGTTTGAACGGCCCGTCGTTCGCCGCGATCAGCGCCGCATCATCGCCCCCCAGCCAGCCCTCCGGATCATTCCGGCGCAGCGCCCAGCGCATGATGTCGATGCTCTGATCGATCACCGTGCGATCGGGCAGGACGAGCACCGGAACGGTCCCCTTGGGCGAGGCCGCGATCAACGCGCCCGGCTTGTCGGACAGCTTGACCTCGCGGAGCTCGCAGACCGTTCCGCTGGCAAGCAGCGCCATCCGCGCCCGCATCGCATAGGGGCATCGGCGAAAGCTGTAGAGGATCGGCCTATCGGCCATGCGCGCCCGGGCGGACCGCCCCGACATGGATCTCGCCGCGTTCCGCAGCGAGCCGCTCCTGCCGTTCACGTTCGGCATAGCCGGCGCGCTGCGCATCGGTGCGCTCGTCATGGCAGGCGGGGCAGCTCACGCCTGGCTCATAGAGCGGCGACGCCTTCTGGGCTTCGGTAACGGGACGACGGCAGGCCCGGCACAACGCAAGGCTGCCCGGCTTGAGCCCATGCGCCACGCTCACCCGCTCATCGAACACGAAGCATTCGCCTTCCCAGCGGCTCTGCTCGGCAGGCACCGTCTCCAGATATTTGAGGATGCCGCCCTCGAGATGATACACCTCCTCGACCCCTTCCGCCTTCAGAAAGGCGGTCGCCTTCTCGCAGCGTATGCCGCCGGTGCAGAACATCGCGACCTTCGGCGCGGGGCCGTCGCCCAGCAGCGCATCGCGCTCGGCGCGGAACCAGGCGGGAAAATCGCTGAAGCTGCGCGTTGCCGGGTCGATCGCGCCGCTGAACGTCCCGACGGCGACCTCATAATCGTTCCGCGTGTCGATCAGGATCACGTCGGGCCGATCGATCAGCGCGTTCCAGTCTTCGGGCGCGACATAATGTCCGACATCGGCGAGCGGATCGATATCGGGCTGCCCCATGGTGACGATCTCGCGCTTGAGGCGGACCTTCATGCGGTGGAACGGCAGCGATGCCGCGCGCGATTCCTTGACCTCGATCGCCGCGCAGCCGGGCAGCGCGCGGATTCCGGCAAGGACCGCGCCAATGCCATCGTCGGTTCCGGCGATGGTGCCGTTGATCCCTTCGCGGGCGATCAGCAGCGTCCCCTTCACGCCCTGCGCCTGGCAGAGCTGCGCCAGCGCCGCGCGGATCGCGTCCGGATGCTCGAAGGGCGTAAAGCGATAGAGCGCAGCGACGCGGATCGGCAGATCGGATGAAGCAGGGTCGGAAATGATGCACCTGAAATGACTGCGGGCTGCCGCTTCTGTAGCGACAGCCCGCCATCAGGGCCAGCAGCCCTTCATCTTCGTTCAGCGGGCGGCGACGCGCTCGCCAAGGTCGACCATCTCGATCTGGCCGTCCTGCACGGCGCAGCGGAAGCTGCGATCGCCACGCTCGCCACGCACCACGCCCTGAACCCGCCAGCCATCCTTGCCGTCGCGGCCGACCGAGTCGACCGAAGACACCGGGCCGCGCGCCATATTCTCGATCGCGTTGGTGCAGATCGACGCGACCTCGCGGGCATCGTCGCCGTCCTCGCGCAGATCGTCGCGCTGATCGACATTGCGGCGCGAGGGCACGCCCTTGTTCTTGCCCGCCGAATTGGCGACCGCAATGATGCCGCCGCCGATCACGGCGCCCAGCAGGATGTTCCCGAAGGTGTCGCCGCCGCCGCGATGATGGCGATAGCCGCCCCAATAGGGCCGCGCGGCCGCAGGCGCCGCCGCGCCGATCACCAGCGCCGCTGCCGTTGCTGCTCCGAGCAATTGTCTGATCATCTCAAAACGCCCCACTGACTGTTACGCAAAATCATGATGGAAAATGCGATTAGCCGCCAGCGGATTGCGGCAAGCTGAATGGCTTGTTTCGCCCACGTTTATTTGTCCGCCGGCAGCGACATGCCGGTCCAGTGGCCGAGAAAGGCCCATAGATCGGCATATTCGTCGATGAGCTTGTCGGTCGGCTTGCCCGATCCATGGCCCGCCCGCGTCTCGATCCGGATCAGGTGCGGTCTGGGCCCGATCTTGGCAGCCTGCAGCGCAGCGGCATATTTGAAGCTGTGCCCCGGCACCACGCGATCGTCGGTATCGGCGGTCGTCACCATGATCGCCGGATAATCCACGCCAGAACGGATGTTGTGATAGGGC
>SCUQ01000110.1 GCA_004297635.1 Rhizorhabdus sp.
CGTCATCCTCGAGGTCGATGCCGACAAGCGTCGTATCTCGCTGGGCCTCAAGCAGGCGATCACCAATCCGTGGGAGGCCTTCGCCGAAGCGCATCCCGTCGGCTCGGTGGTTGAGGGCGAAGTCAAGAATGCGACCGAATTCGGTCTGTTCGTCGGTCTCGACAATGATGTCGACGGCATGGTCCACATGTCGGACATCGCCTGGGGCGTCTCGGGCGAGGAAGCATTGGCGCTTCACCACAAGGGTGAGACCGTCAAGGCGATCGTGCTCGATATCGACTCGGAGAAGGAGCGCATCTCGCTCGGCATCAAGCAGCTCGAGCGTGGCGGCGTCGCCGCCGCCAGCGGCGCGTCGGACGGTTCGAAGCTCAACAAGAACGCGGTCGTCACCGTCACCGTCATGGCGATCACCGATGGCGGCCTCGAAGTGCAGACCGGCGATGATGGCGCGATCGGCTTCATCAAGCGCAGCGATCTCGGCCGCGACCGCGACGAGCAGCGTCCGGAGCGTTTCCAGGTCGGCCAGAAGTTCGACGCGATGGTGACCGGTTTCGACCGGTCCAAGAAGCCGACCTTCTCGGTCAAGGCGATGCAGATCGCCGAAGAGAAGCAGGCCGTCGCGCAGTACGGCTCGTCGGACTCGGGTGCGTCGCTCGGCGACATCCTGGGCGAAGCGCTCAAGAAGCGCGAAAACAGCTAAGCTGTCCTTCGCTTCATGGAAAACGGGCGCGGGGAGCAATCCTCGCGCCCTTTTCTTTGGTAATCCCTCTTCATCATGCCGGATCAAGTTCAGCATGACGGTCGCGGGCAGAGCCGTTACTTCTCGTTCCATGACCGCGACGATCCGTTCCGCCCGGCCCGAAGACGCCCCTGCGCTTGCCCGGCTCAAGCTCGAAACCTTTCGCGAGACCTTCCTCGAAGAGGGTTTTGCCATCCCCTATCCGCCGGATGACCTCGCCCAGTTCGAAGCCGCCTCTTACGCGGTGCCGGCGGTGGCCGCCGAACTCGCCGATTCGGCGAAGCAGACATGGGTGGCGGAGCTGGAAGGCCGGATGGTCGGCTATGCGCAAGTCGGCCCCTGCAAGCTGCCGCATGTGCAGGCCTGCCCCGATCATGGCGAACTCTATCAGCTCTATGTGCGGCGCGACGCCCAGGGGCTGAAGCTCGGCGGGGCGCTGCTGCAGGTCGCGCTCGATCATCTCGCGGCAACGCGGCCGGGGCCGCTATGGCTGGGCGTCTGGTCGGGCAATGAGAAGGCGCAGGCGGTCTATGCGGCGCGCGGCTTCGAGAGGGTCGGGGACTACCGCTTCAAGGTCGGCAGCTGGTACGACGAGGAATATATTTTCAGGCGCCTCTGAACGATCCTTCCCGTCCTTCGGACAGGGAGGAGCCAGGAGCTCACTCCGCCGCCTGGGCCATCCCGTTGAGATGTCGGGTGATGTCGATGATCTTCGAGGCCTCGACCAGCCGCGCGATCGAGCCCTGGACCAGCATCTCGATGCCGTCGTCGCTCGCGAAGCCGCCATAGACCAGGCAGCGCGCCTGCAGGACGCGCGAGAAGGCATCCCAGATGCGCGGGTCGGGCGGGGTCGGATCGCTCCAGAAGGCGTCGAGCGGCCCCTGGAAGGTGATGCCGGGGATATTGTACACCGCCTGGCCCAGCGCGATCACCGGGATGCCGCCGGCCAGCGCGAGCGTGCCGGTGGTGCTGTTGACGGTCACGACGCCCAGCGACTTCTCGACGATGTCGCCGATATTGCCGCCCTTGGCGAACAGCACCCGGTCCGAGATGTTCAGCCGCCGCGCCTCGCGCCGGATGAAGCGACGCCAGCTGAACAGGCTGCTATCCAGTGGATGTTCCTTGACCAGCAGCAGCGTATCCAGCGGTGCGGAGCGGGCGAAGCTTTCGATGACGTAGGACGCGCCGGCCTGCATCGTCCCGAACAGCGAATGGACGCGGATCTGGTGGTCCGACGACAGCTGGAGCGGCAGCGCGAAATAGCGCTTGCCCTCCAGTTCGGCCAGCACCGTCTCGGCCTGGTCCTCATGGAGCTTGCGCAGCGCGAACTGCTTGAGCCAGCCCAGTGCCTCGGCCGGGGCGGAGCGGTCGCGGTGC
>SCUQ01000619.1 GCA_004297635.1 Rhizorhabdus sp.
TTCACCGTCAGGTGGCAGACCAGAGCCGCACGGTCGATACCTTCCTTGAGCGAGCAGATATCGGCCGACAGCGCCTCCGGCAGCATCGGCACGACCCGATCGGGGAAATAGACGCTGTTGCCGCGCTTCTTCGCCTCGCGATCGAGCGCCGATCCCGGGCGGACGTAGAAGGATACGTCGGCGATCGCGACGATCGCGCGGAAGCCGCCCGGATTGACCGGATCGTCATCCGCGACCGCCCAGATCGCATCGTCATGGTCGCGCGCATCGGCCGGGTCGATCGCGACGATCGGCAGATCGCGCAGATCCTCCCTGCGTTCCCCCAGATCGAGGTTCGGGACCAGCGCGGCTTCCTCGATCACCGCTTCGGGAAATATATCAGGAATGCCGAACTTATGGATCGCGACGAGACTGAAGGCCCGCGGCGCGAAAGGATCGCCCAGCCGCTCGGTGACACGCGCCGTGATCCGGGGCGGGCGGCCCGCCTTCTCGGCGAGCACCAGATCGCCGGCATCGGCATCCCCGGCGTCGGACACGAGCGTATCGCGCTTCTCGCGCTTGTCGACCGGGCGCAACCAGAGCTTGTCGCCTTCGCGGTGAAGGACCCCAAGCATCAGTTCCTCGCCGCGCGCGAGCTTTTTCATCGGATGCGCGATCCAGCCCGTGCCGGCCTCCTCGGTCCGCGCGAGAATGCGATCACCGACGCCGAGCGCCGGTCCCTTGCGCCCGCGCAGTTCCTTGACCCGCAGCTGCGGCGGCGGTCCGTTCTCGCCATGCCACGTCTCGGGCACCGCCAGCGGAACGCCCTCATCGGTGACATCGGTGACTCGCAGCACCGTCACCTTGGGAATGCCGCCCATTTTGTGAAAGGCACGGCCCCGCGCGCTGTCGATCAGGCCTTCATCGGCCATATCCTTGAGCAGCGCCTTGAGCGCGATCTTCTCATGGCCCTGCAGACCGAAGGCCCGCGCGATCTCCCGCTTGCCTGCGGGCGTATCGGACTTGGCAATGAAGTCGAGGATCTGCTCGCGGCTCGGCAGGCCCGGGGAATGTGGTTGACGCATGTCTATTCCATAGGGGCGATAGCGCCCCGCGTCACGCCCCGCGCAAGCAATCCCTGATCCATGTCAAATGCTATTGCGATTGATTTGCACTAATAACTGAGCTAGCGAAATCGCGCAGGGAGTCGATCATTGACGATGCACGCAACGATGGAACGTAAAGCGGCGACGGAACACAAGGCGCTGTTCTTCGCCAGCGCGCCCGAAGCCCGCGACACCGCCGCTATCGGCCGGCCGGCCGAACACTCGGCCTATGGCCGCAGGCGCGGCCCCAGCTGGTCCGCGCTCCTCGCCATCGTCGCTATCCACGTCGCCGCACTTCAGGCGCTGGTGACGCTTGACGTTATCGAGATCGCCCC
>SCUQ01000111.1 GCA_004297635.1 Rhizorhabdus sp.
TATGTCGCTATTCCGGCGACTGCAGCGATAGGAGCTTTGTTTCGTCAGTTCGACAAAAATGAATGATTAATCCCGCCGCCACCGCGCGAAGATCGCGGTCGGCAGCAGCAGCCCGCGCGCTTCTTCGCGTACCGCCATCTCCCCCACCTCCACGGTGCCGCCCAGATCGGCCATCGCCTGCTGCAGCAGTTCGCCGATCGCCAGCGCCGACATGCGGATCGCATAGACGGTGAGGACGAGGAATTTGGAGTTCTCGTCGAGCAGCGCGCGGCAGTTGGCGATCAGGGCGGGGAGATGTTCCTCCAGCCGCCAGACTTCGCCTTCGGGGCCGCGGCCGAACTTGGGCGGATCGAGGAAGATGCCGTCATAGCGGCGGCCGCGGCGCACTTCGCGCGCGGTGAACTTGGCGGCGTCGTCGACCATCCAGCGGATCGGGCGGTCGGCCATGTCGCTGAGGAAGGCATTGGCCTTGGCGGCGTCGACCGATTTCTTCGACGCATCGACATGGGTGAGCTTCGCACCCTTCGCCGCCAGCGCCAGGGTGCCGACCCCGGTATAGCCGAACAGGTTCATCACCTCGTCACCCTCGCCGGTGCGGTCGCGCATCCATGCCCATTGCGGCGCCATGTCGGGAAAGAAAGCGAGGTGACGGAAAGGGGTGTTCTGCGCGGTGAAGCGCACCTCCTCCCAGCGCATGTGCCAGCCGCCGCGCGGCACATCGCGCGACAGATGCCATTTGCCGCCGCCATCCTCGTCGGACGCGCCGATGAAGTCGCCATCGGCTTCCCAGTTGGCGGAGGCCGGCGCCCACATCGCCTGCGGTTCGGGGCGGATGAAGCTGAAGCGGCCATAGCGCTCCAGCTTGCGGCCATGGCCGGAGTCGACAAGGCCGTAATCGGCCCAGGGTTCGGTGACGAGGGTAAGGAGGTTCACGCCGCCGCCTTCAGCGCCGGCCCCACCGTCGCCAGCGTTTCGCGGCCCCCGATCAGGCGGGCGCCGACCGCGCGCACCTCGTCGAGGGTGCAGGCGTCGATCCTGGCGATGATCGTCGCGGGATCGAGCGGCTCGCCATGGACCAGCGTCTGGAAGCCGAGCCGGTCGGCACGGCTCTGCACCGATTCGAGCGCCATCAGGATCGTCGCGCGGATCTGCGCCTTGGCGCGGGCCAGTTCCTCGGGGGTCAGGTTGACGGCGGCGGATCGGATCAACTCACGTGACAGGTCGGTCGCGTGCTGCGCCTCGCGCCGTGCCGTGGCGAGATAGACGGTGAGCATGCCGGTATCGCGCCACGCCGCGACCGAACTCCCGACCGAATAGGCAAGGCCCCGGTCTTCACGAATCGACTGGAACAGCCGCGACGAGCTGCCTTCGCCCGCCGCCTGGCTGAACAGCAGCAGCGGATAATAGGCCTCGTCGAAATAGCTGACGCCTTCCCAGCCGAACAGGATATGCGCCGATTCCAGCCGGCGCCGTTCGACGAAGCTGCCGCCCTGGTAAGATCGGAAGAG
>SCUQ01000112.1 GCA_004297635.1 Rhizorhabdus sp.
GACGAAGTGGAGCGTGGGATAGCGCGCCTCCAGCTCGCCGCGCACCGCTTCGACATGGGCGGCATAATCATCGTCATAGACCGGATAGGCCTTTTCCTGACGGACCACCGCGCCGCCGACCACCTGGGCGGGATCGCACAGCGACAATTGCGCCAGTTCGCGCGTGGCGAGCGCGATCAGATCGGCATCGGACGCGGACCACAGGCCATCGCCCTCGAAGCAGAAATATTCGAGGCCGACACAGGCCAGGCTCTCGTCGGGCACCATCTCGGGCGACCAGCTGCGGAAATTCTGGATGCGGCCGACCTGTACCCTGTCGTCATGGATGTAGATCCAGTTGTCCGGGAACAGATCCTCGGACCGGATCATCAGCGCCACGGTCAGGAAGTCGCGATAATTGAGCGCCATCGCCTGCGGCAGGCTGGCGGGGACCGGATGGACCCGCGCGGCAAGCTCGCGCATCGGTGCGGAGCTGATCACATGATCGGCGCGGAGGACCGTCTGGTTGCCGTCAGCATCGGTCGACACGACCCGCCAAAATTGCCCCGCCTCGTCCCAGGCGAGCTGGTGAAGCTTGTGGCCCATCAGGATGCTGTTGCCATGTTCAAGGATGCGATCGCGCGCCGCGTCCCACATCATGCCGGGGCCTTTGCGCGGATAGCGGAAGCTTTCCAGCAGCGTCTTGGTCTCCATCCCGTCATTGGGGTGCCTGTTGAGGCCGAGCGAACGCCGGATGCCGTCGACCACCGCCTTGCCCAGGCTCAGACCCTTGATGCGCTGCGCCGCCCAGTCGGCCGACATCTCGTCGCACGGCATGCCCCACACCTTTTCGGTATAGGTCTTGAAGAAGATGCCGAACAGCCGGGCGCCGAATTGGTTGACCACCCAGTCCTGGAAGCTCTTCACATCCTTCTTCGGGAACAGCTTCCAGCGGAAGAAGCTCGCCATGCACAGGGTCGACTGCCACAAGCCCAGATTGCGCAGCGCCTCGAAGGCCCGCAGCGGATAGGAATAGAATTTGCCGCGATAATAGATGCGGCTCATCCGCGGCCGCTCGATGAAATCGTCGGGCAGAAGCTCGTTCCACAGATCGACCACCTCGCGCGACTTGGAGAAGAAGCGGTGGCCGCCGATATCGAAGCGGAAGCCCTGATGCTCGACGGTGCGGCTGATTCCACCCACCTGACGCGGGTCCTTCTCGATCAGGGTGACGCTGAAGCCGTCCTTGCCCAGCATATAGCCCGCGGTCAGCCCGGCGGGACCCGCACCGATGATCGCGACGTCGACATGGTTGGTGGCGCGCGGCATGCAAGGTCCTCGAACGGGGATCGTCCGCCCAGCTATGGCGGGATAGCCCCTAAAAGAGGGTTAACGATTCCTTTGCCCGCCCCGCGCGCAGTGCTTTTGCGACTGAACCCAATCGGCCGCGATTCGTTCTCTTGCCATCTGGTGGAGAAGATGATGGCGGGACAGTTGGACGGGGAGGTGGCGATCGTGACCGGCGGTGAGTCGGGCATCGGTGCGGCCTGCGCACGGGCACTCGCCGCCGCTGGCGCGGCTGTGGGCATCCTCTACCTCGAAGATGCCGCCCTGGCCGGCTCGGCGCGCGACGCGGTCGAGGCGAGGGGCGCGAGAAGCGCCATTGCCCGCGCCGACGTCGGCAACGAGGCAGACGTCGAGCGCGCCTTTGCCACGATCGGCGACATGCTGGGTCCGCCCGCGCTCCTGATCAATTCGGCTGGGATCAACATGCGCAACGTAGCGGTCGCCGACATGGAACTGGCACAGTGGGAGCATATGCTCCGCACCGACCTCACCGGCACCTTTCTGACATCGCGCCGGCTGGTGCGCACGCTGCGCGCGGAGGGACGGCCGGGGCGGATCGTCAACATCAGCTCGATTCACGGCCAGATCGTACGCGCTGGCGGAGCGGATTACTGCGCCGCCAAGGCCGGACTAGAAAACCTGACCCGGACGATGGCGATCGAATGCGCGCCGAACGGCATTACCGTCAACGCGATCGCTCCGGGCATGATCCTGACGCCGATGAACATGCGCGCCCAGACCGACAAGCAGTTCCGGGCCGCCGCCGAACGACATATTCCCGTCGGCCGCGCGGGGCGTCCCGAAGAGGTGGCTGCCATGGCGGTCTATCTCTGTTCGAAGGCCGCCGCTTATGTGACGGGCGCGATCCTGAAGATCGACGGCGGGCTGAGCCTCGAAGCGGCACTGGGGGCGTGACGCGATGGGCGTGAATCGTATCGTCGACTTCAACGTCGAAAATATCGAACCCGTGCGTCTCGAGGGACCCGCCGACGTGGTCGAGCGCAACCTGATGAGTCCCTATGTCTGGCTCGGGCAGAGCGGTCGGTTCGAGATGATGGTACGCGCTGTCCCACGGCCGGGCGAGACCGGCGATACGGGTAAGATCTGGCATGCGATCGGCGACGACGGGCGGCGCTTCACGGTGGAACAGACACCAGCGATCGTGCCGGGGCCGGGCGCCGAGGATCTGGGCGGCTGCGAGGACCCAACCGTCGTTCGGGCTGAGGATGGCCGCTATATCGTATATTATACCGGGGTCGACGCCAGCCGCAGCCATGGCGAGATGCTCTATGCCGATGGTCCGTCGCTGAAGACGCTCGTCAAGCGGGGCGTGGCGATGGCGTCCAGCCCCAGTGAGGGCAATATCAAGGAAGCGACAGTCGATCGCACCCGCGACGGCCGCTGGCGCATGTTCTACGAATATGCGGCGCAGGGCGCATCGCTGATCGGCCTGGCGATCGGCAGTGGCGATGCCGGCCCCTGGAACCATCTCGAGCAACCCTTCGCGCCACGCCCCGATCTATGGGACAGATGGCACCTGTCGACCGGGCCGATGCTGACGACCGACAAGAACCTGCCGGTGATGTTCTACAATGGCGCCACGGAGGACGCGCGCTGGCGGATCGGCTGGATCGCCTTCGATGCCGAATATCGGCGGGTCGTAGACCGCTGCCTCGAGCCGCTGATCTCGCCCCCACCGATGGAAGACCGGTTGGCGACCGATATCGCCTTCGCCGCTTCGGTGCTCGTCCATGACGGCGTCGCCTGGCTTTATTATTCGCGGGCGGATTCGATGTTGTTTCGCGCGCGGCTGCGGCGCAGCTAAGGCTTTTCCGTCGCGCCCTCCCGCTCTAAGCGGGGCAGGTGACGTCTCTATCGCCGTTCCCCCGTCGCACGCGTCCGATCGTAGCGGCACTGATCGCCGCTTTCGCGCTGTGGGCGCGTGCCTGGAATATCTGGGCCGAGCCGATGTGGCTCGACGAGGCGTACAGCGCCTATGCGGCCTCGAAAGGCTGGGATTTCCTGTGGGCTGTCGTGCCGCGCTACGAAACCCACCCGCCCTTCTATTATTCGCTGCTGCGCGGCTGGACGCTGATCGTCGGCGACGGCCTCGTCGGGCACCGGCTGCTCGGCGTGGTCGCAGGGATGGCGACCCTGCCGCTGCTCGGGCTCGCAGGCGTCAGGTTGGCACGGATCGTCGGCGCCAACCCGGCTGTTGTAGCGCTCGCTACGATGGCGATTGCCGCCGTCTCGCCGGTACTGGTGTGGATGAGCCGCGAGACCCGGCCCTATGCGCTGATGATCCTCGTCTATGCCGGCGCCTGCCTTGCACTGATCGCCATTGCCGAGCGGCGGGGGTGGGGGGAGCCGCTGGCCGGGCGCCCCTTCGCCGGCTGGCTGGCCAGCGGGACGCTGATGCTGTGGCTCCACAATCTGGGGCCGCTCTATGCCGCGGCGATGGGGCTGGCGCTGCTCTGCGTGGTCGATGTGCGGACGATGCGGCGCGCCGACTGGCTGTGGTTCGTCGGCGGCCATCTGCTGGCCATCGCCCTGTGGCTGCCGGCGCTGTTCATCCTGCTCGATCAGGCGCCCGAATGGGTGCGCGCGACCTGGCTGAAATATTCATCGGCCGACATCGCCCGCCGTGCGACCTATATGTTCACCGGCGGCCGCGACGATTTCCGCGTGGCCGCCGCGATCCTCGCCCTGTGCGGGGGGGCACTGCTGTGGCGGGCGCGTCGGCGCGGATTACTGGCGGCGCTGTTGATCCTGGCGCTGCTGCCGGTAACGGTATCGGTCCTGATCTCCGCCACGATCGCCCCGGTCTTCATCATCCGCACGATGACCGCGCTCGCCATGCCGGCGATGCTGCTGATGGGGCTGGGGATCGGCTGGAGCTGGCAGCGCTGGGGCTGGCTGGTCCCGGCGGCGGCACTGGTCTGGCTGGTCGTCGCGCAGGCACAGGCCGATATCAGGGCGCGTGCGATCCTCAAGCGGGACTGGTACCGGACGATGGAATGGCTCGCCCCCCGTTTCCGCCCCGGCGATGTCGTGTTCGCCTATCCCAATGAGGGGGCGCTGCCGTTCGACCGCGCCGCGCGCGACTATGGCCTGGCCATGCCCAGCCGTCCGATCCCGACCGCCGTCCCTTCGCTCAGCCCGCCACCGGGGAGCTGGTATGTCTCGGGATCGCGCGGCGTCCCCTCTCTCGACCGGGCGCATCTGCGGGCAATTGCAGAGGAACCGGCAACCCGCGCGGTGCCGACGATCTGGCTGCTGCGGCTCGGCCCCTGGGCCTATGACAAGGGCGACGTGTTCCTGGAGGAACTGTCGAAGGGCCGGCGCGACGTCGGCCGTTTCAAGGATGGCGCGATCGAGATCGTGGGAGTGAAGCGTTCCGATTCCTCCCCGGCACGGGGAGGATTGGTCTGGCCTACCGCCCGTCGCGGCGCCCCAGCAGACGCAGCCTCAGCGCGTTGAGCTTGATGAAGCCCGCGGCGTCGCGCTGGTCATAGGCGCCGGCGTCGTCCTCGAAGGTGACGACCTTTTCCGAATAGAGCGTGTGCGGCGATCTGCGGCCGATGACATGGACGCCGCCCTTGTAGAGCTTCAGGCGCACCGTGCCGGTAACCTTGTCCTGGCTATGATCGATCGCGGCCTGGAGCATCTCGCGCTCGGGACTGAACCAGAAGCCGTTGTAGATCAGCTCGGCATAGCGCGGTGCCAGCTCGTCCTTCAGGTGGGCGGCGCCGCGATCGAGCGTGATCTGCTCGATACCGCGATGGGCGAGATGATAGATGGTGCCGCCCGGCGTCTCGTACATGCCGCGGCTCTTCATGCCGACGAAGCGGTTCTCGACGAGGTCGAGCCGGCCGATGCCGTGGCGGCGGCCATAATCGTTGAGCGTTTCGAGCAGGGTCGCCGGGCTCATCCCCACGCCATTGATCGCCACGCCGTCGCCGCGCTCGAAATCGATGGTGATGATCTCGGCCTGGTCGGGCGCGTCCTCGGGATTGACGGTGCGCGAATAGACATAGTCGGGCACCTCTTCCCACGGATCCTCGAGCACCTTACCCTCGGACGAGGTGTGGAGCATGTTCGCGTCGGTCGAGAAGGGCGATTCGCCGCGCTTGTCCTTGGGCACCGGGATCTGGTGCGCCTCGGCGAAGGCGATCAGCGCGGTCCGGCTGGTCAGATCCCATTCGCGCCACGGCGCGATCACGCGGATATCGGGGGCGAGGCCATAATAGCCGAGTTCGAAGCGGACCTGGTCATTGCCCTTGCCGGTGGCGCCATGGCTGACCGCGTCGGCGCCGACCTGACGGGCAATCTCGATCTGGCGCTTGGCGATCAGCGGCCGGGCGATCGACGTGCCGAGCAGGTACAGGCCTTCATAGAGCGCGTTGGCGCGCATCATCGGGAAGACATAGTCCTTCACGAACTCCTCGCGGAGATCGTCGATGAAGATGTGCTTGTCGGGCACGCCCATCAGCTTCGCCTTGGCGCGGGCCGGCTCCAGCTCCTCGCCCTGGCCGAGATCGGCGGTGAAGGTGACGACCTCGCACTGATAGGTCTGCTGGAGCCATTTTAGGATAACGCTCGTGTCGAGCCCGCCCGAAAAGGCCAGCACCACCCGCTTCACTTCGTTCGACATCCCGGTTCCTTCCCGCAATCGGCGCGGCCCTTGCCATGCACCCGCCCAGCATTCAAGCTGCTAGCCATGTTTGATTGCATATCGGGATCGGGACGATGGGCGGCGCTGGCCGTGCTGATGGCGGCCGTCGCCGCGCCGGCGCAGGAGCTGCCGATGACCCGCGAGGGGTTGGACAATGCGCTCGCCCAGTATTTCGCGGGGGCCGACCGCAACCATGACGGCAAGCTCGACCGCGCCGAATCGGCCGAGGCCCTGGGCTTTGCCCGCCAGATACTGACCGCGAAGCGCGATCCGGAGCCGTTCGTGATGGATGTCGCCCCCGATGGCCGGCCGCGTCTGTCGATCAACGACAACGGGCCGCTCAGCCGGGGCGGGGTTATCGACCTGATCTACCGCCGTGCCGACAGCAATGGTGACGGCAACCTGTCTTTGGCCGAGGTGCAGGCGGTGGCCCGCGAGCGATTCGATGCCGCGGACCGCGACGGCGACGGGATATTGGACGAGCAGGAACGCCAGACGGCGCAGCAGCAGATGGGCCTGTTACGGCAGATTTTGGGGGACGGGCGGTAACCGGCCGGAATGGCCCCCGAATCTGAACGCCCGTTCAGCCTGGCGCCGGCAATCGGCGCTTATATTTCAGCCGCGACATAACCATTTCAGCGGCGAACTATGGGCGCAAGATTCGGCCCCTAGACCGCATCTCAGGGCGGACCGGCATTTCTCCCTGTTGTTGCCGGTCCGCCCACCATGTTCGGACCCGTTCGTCATAAGGATGCCAAGAATGAACAAGACCCCCTGGATTGCCGGCGCCGCGCTCGCCGCCACCATGACCGCCGCCGCTGCGTTCGCCGCGGCGCCCGATGGCCCGCCCCGTACCCGCGCCGAGGTACAGGCCCGCGTGACCGAGCATTTCAAGAAGCTCGACGCCAATGGTGACGGCTATGTCACGAAGGACGAGGCCGACGCCGCCCGCGCCAAGATGCGCGAAGCCTTCGCCGAGAAGCGCGGCGAGCGCCGCGCCGGGCATTTCGCGATGCTCGACAAGGACAAGAATGGTTCGCTCTCGAAGGACGAGTATATGGCCCCGTCGCCCCGCGCCGAGGGCAAGGATGGTCCCGGCGGCAAGCATGACGGCATGCACGGCGGCCATCGCATGAAGCGTCATGGCGGCATGGGAATGGGCATGGGCATGGGCATGGGCGGCAAGATGCTCGAGCGCGCCGACGCCAACAAGGACGGCAAGGTCAGCCTGGCCGAAGCCCAGACCAGTGCGCTGGCGATGTTCGACAAGGTCGATGCAAACCGCGACGGCACGATCAGCCCCGAGGAGCATAAAGCCGCCCGCGACGCGATGCGCGCCAAGTGGAAGGATATGCGCGAGGCCCGCGACAAGCAGGGCTGAGCTCTCTCCCTCTCCCTCTTTCTGCCCTCTCCCCTCGGGGAGAGGGCTTCATCGCGCGGTGAAGGCTGACCGGAATCCCGCCGCTGCCGCTTCGGCAAACGCCCGCAGTTCCGCTTCGCTCGCGCCGTCACGCGCCGCGGCGGACAAGCCCTTCAGCGCGATGACCACGATCGATGCCAGCAGCTCGGCCCGCTCAGGCGAGTCCTGGGCGATACGCGCGGCGATCAGGGCCTGGCTTTCGGCCGTCATCCGGCCGGTCAACGCCACCACCTCGGCATCGCCGCTGCCGCGCGCACCATCGATCACCAGGCAGCCGGCAATACCTTCCTTGCGCGCATAGAGCCGTGCGGCATCGCGCAGCACCCGCTCGACCGCATCGGCCGCGCTGCCCCCGCCCGCCAGCGCATCGGGCACGAACCGGCCGAAACTGCCCGTATAGCGGCTCAGCACCTTTTCGAAGAGCGCCGCCTTGCTGCCGAAGGCATTGTAGAAGCTGGGCGGCGTGATGCCGAGCGCGCGGCCGATATCGGCGACCCCGACCCCGTCATAACCCTTTTCCTGAAACAGCTTCTGCGCGGTTTCCAGCGCGGTTTCCGGATCGAATCCGCGGGGCCGTCCACGCGCCAGTGATTTTTTTGTAGTCATTACTATAAAAATACCTTGCATCGGTCCTGAGTGATTTATATAGCGATCACTATAGAAATGCAAAGGAGCTTTCCCAGTGACACAGACAACGCATCGCAAGGTGGTCGTGCTAGGCGGCAGCCGGGGCATCGGCGCAGCACTCGTCCGCAAATTCGCCGCGGCCGGCGACAATGTCGTCTTCACCTATGCGGGCTCCGCCGATGCGGCTGCCGCGCTCGCCACGGAAACGGGCGCGACCGCATTGCAGGTCGACAGCGCCGACCGCGCCGCGCTGATAGCCGCAATCGCGGCGCAGGGGCCGATCGGCGTGCTGCTGGTAAATGCCGGTACCGCCGTACTCGGCGAGCCGCTCACGCTCGATCCCGACGCGATCGACCATATGATAGACGTCAATGTCCGTGCGCCTTATCATGCCGCGGTGGAGGCCGCGCGGGCGATGCCCGACCATGGCCGTATCCTGATCATCGGATCGACCAATGGCGATCGCATCCCCTTCGCCGGTGGTGCCGCCTATGCCATGACGAAATCGGCCGTGCAGGGGATGGTGCGCGGGCTGGCGCGCGATTTCGGGCCGCGTGGGATCACCGTCAATGCGATCCAGCCGGGGCCTGTCGATACCGACATGAATCCGGCCGAGGGGCCGATGGCGGGCCAGATGCACAGCTTCATGGCGATCGGGCGCCACATCCATGCCGATGAGATCGCCGACTACGCGGTCTTTCTCGCCAGCCCTTCGGCGGCGATGATCACCGGATCGATGCAGACGATCGACGGCGGCTTCGGGGCCTGAGCCGCACCGCCGCCTCCCGGCGCGGAAGGGTCAGGCGAATTCCTCGGTCGTCACGGTCGCCTGTATCGCCGGGACATAGCGCGAGCCGGCGACCGTCCGATCATTGACCAGCGCATCGAGCGCTTCCACCTGTGCCGCCGACAGGCGCATCGCTCCCGCCGCCATATTCTCCTCGAGATGGGCGACGCTGCGCGTGCCGGGGATCACGATCAGATCGCGATCGCGGTGCAGCAGCCAGGCCAGCGCGAGCTGGGCGGGCGTGCAGCCGATGCCGTCGGCCATCGCCCGATATTCGGCAAGCCAGGCAAGATTGTGCGACAGGTTCGGCGGCTGGAAGCGGGGCATGAACCGGCGCATGTCCCCGTCGGTCAGCTGCGAGGGATCGGCATAGCCGCCAGCCAGGAAGCCACGCCCGAGCGGCGAGAAGGCGACGAAGGCGACGCCCAGTTCGCGACAGGCGGCAAGGCCGGCAATCTCGGGATTGCGCGTCCACAGCGAATATTCGCTCTGGAGCGCTGCGATCGGATGGACGGCATGGCCGCGGCGCAGCTGATCAGCGGACACTTCCGACAGGCCGATCGCTCCGATCTTTCCCGCCTCCACCGCGCGGGCGAGCGCCCCGACCGACTCCTCGATCGGCGTTTCCGGATCGGGCCGGTGAAGATAATAGAGATCGATATGGTCGAGCCCGAGCCGCGACAGGCTGCGATCGAGCGTTCCGGCGATCGAAGCCGGCGAGCCGTCGATGGCCCGGGCATTGGCCCCCTTCTCGCGGAAGCCGCATTTGGAGGCGAGGGTGAATTCGCCGCGCCGCGCCTTCAGGACCCGGCCGATCAGCAATTCGTTATGACCCTCGCCATAGACCGCGGCGGTATCGAGGAAGTCGCAGCCGAGATCGAGCGCGCGGTGCAGCAGCCTTTCCGATTCGACTTCGTCGGCGGGGCCATAGCCCTGGCTGAGGTTCATGCAGCCCAGCCCGAGCCGATTGACCGCGTGAGGGCCTATGGTTCGCCTTTGGGTCATGCCATCTCCGTTCGTGTTCCCCTCCTCTGCCATGCGACGCGGCTTGGCAAAAGCCCGCATGCGCGCGACAAGGGCCGGTCATGCACAGCCTGCCGATCTTCCTGGACCTGCGCGGCCGCCCGATCATGCTGGTCGGCACGGGCGATGCGGCGGCGGCGAAGCGGCGGCTGATCGAGAGGGCCGGCGGCCTGGTCGTCGG
>SCUQ01000113.1 GCA_004297635.1 Rhizorhabdus sp.
TGATCTCGAAGATCTCGGTGAAGTCGGCACGCTGTTCGGGCAGCAGCTTGTCGAGCGCGACGCGCCTGCCCTTCTCGTCCTCGGCCAGGATCATCTGGCGGACCGCGGTGATGCGGGCCGCGTCGAAGAACATATGCTCGGTACGGCACAGGCCGACACCCTCGGCACCGAAGATGCGCGCCGTCTTGCAGTCCAGCGGCGTTTCGGCATTGGCGCGGACCTTCAGGCGGCGGACCTTGTCGGCCCATTCCATCAAGGTGCCGAAATCGCCGGCCAGCTCGGGCTGCACGGTCGGCACCGCGCCCAGCATCACCTCGCCGGTGGCACCGTCGATGGTGATGACGTCGCCCTCGCGCACCTCGCGGCCGGCGACGCGGAAGACCTTCGCCTTGGCGTCGATCGCCAGATTGCCGACACCGGAGACGCAGGGGCGGCCCATGCCGCGCGCCACCACGGCGGCGTGGCTGGTCATGCCGCCGCGCGCGGTCAATATGCCCTTGGCGGCATGCATGCCGTGGATGTCCTCGGGGCTCGTCTCGGTGCGCACCAGAATGACATGATCGCCCAGTTCGGCGCGCTCGGCCGCCGTCTCGGCATCGAACACGACAAGGCCCGATGCCGCGCCCGGCGATGCGGGCAGGCCCTTGGCGATCACGTCGCGATGCGCCTTGGGATCGAGCGTCGGGTGGAGCAGCTGGTCGAGCGCGGCCGGATCGACGCGGGCGACCGCCTCTTCCTGCGTGATCAGCCCCTCATTCGCCATATCGACCGCGATCTTGAGCGCGGCCTTGGCGGTGCGCTTGCCCGATCGGGTCTGCAGCATCCACAGCTTGCCCTGCTGCACCGTGAACTCGATGTCCTGCATGTCCCGATAATGGGTCTCCAGCAGGTCGAACACCTTGGCGAGCTCGCCATAGACCTGCGGCAGCGCCTCTTCCATCGAGGCGGGCTTCGCACCGGCGGTCTCGCGCGCTTCCTTGGTCAGATATTGCGGGGTGCGGATGCCGGCGACGACGTCCTCGCCCTGCGCGTTGATCAGGAACTCACCATAATAGGCGCGGTCGCCCTTGGCCGGGTCGCGGGTGAAGGCGACGCCGGTGGCCGACGTGTCGCCCATATTGCCGAACACCATCGCCTGGACGTTGACCGCCGTGCCCCAGGCGGCCGGAATGTCGTTGAGCCGGCGATAAACCTTCGCGCGCTCGGACTGCCAGGATTTGAACACCGCGCCGATCGCACCCCATAGCTGCTCGTGCACGTCCTGCGGGAACGGCTTGTCCCACATCTCGACGACCAGTTCCTGGTAGCGCTTGACCAGCGCCTCCCAATCCTCGGCGGTCATCTCGGTATCGAGATGATATCCCTTGTCTTCCTTTGCGATTTCAAGCGCTTCCTCGAAGCTGCTATGATCGAGTTCGAGGACGACATCCGAATACATCTGAATGAAGCGGCGATAGCTGTCCCAGGCGAAGCGGGCATCGCCCGATACCGTGGCCAGGCCGGCGACGGTCTCGTCGTTCAGGCCGAGGTTCAGGACGGTGTCCATCATGCCCGGCATCGATGCCCGTGCGCCCGATCGGACCGAGACGAGCAGCGGATCGGCCGCGATGCCGAACTTCTTGTTCGTGATCGCCTCGATATGGGCGATGCCATTGGCGACTTCCGTCTTCAGGCTCTCAGGAAAGGCCTCGCCCTCTTCGTAGAAGCGCTGGCACATTTCGGTCGAGATGGTGAAGCCTGGAGGAACCGGCAGGCCGATCGACGCCATTTCGGCGAGATTCGCGCCCTTCCCGCCCAGCAGGTTCCGGTCGCCCTTGCCGCCGTCGGACACGCCGCCGCCGAACCGATAGACATATTGCGTCGTCATACGCCCGTCACTCTCCCCATCACGACCCGCTCCCTAACGGGGAGCATGGCAATCGAATCAGCCCTCGATGTTCGAGAAGTCGGCGACGTTGTGCACCGCAACACGGATTTTTTCAAGCAGGGCGAGACGCGTGTTTCTTTTTGATGACTCAGAATCGTTGACCGTGACCGTCTCGAAGAAGGCGTCGATCGGCCCGCGCAGGCTGGCCAGCGCCGACATTGCGGCGGCAAAGTCCTCCGCCTCGATCGCGGCGGCCGCTTTAGGCTCGGCGGCATCGAGCGCGGCAATCAGTGCCGATTCAGCGGCTTCCGGCGCATAATCGGGTACCGCCGAGGCGCCTGCGGGCACCCCGCCCTCCTTCTTGAGGATATTTGCGGCCCGCTTGTAGCCTGCGAGCAGGTTCCGGCCGTCCTCGGTCTCGACGAACGCCTGCAGCGCCTTCACCCGCGCCAGCAGCCGGACAAGATCGTCCTCCCCGCCCAGCGCGAATACAGCGTCGATCAAATCGTGGCGGATGCCCGCCTCGCGCTGCTGGACCTTGAGACGGTCGGCGAAGAAATCGAGCAGTTCGGTGCTGTCAATCTCTACGCCAAGACCGACCCTGGCCTGATCGATCGTCGCGCCGAGCTTCATGCGCGTGCCATTGGCCAATATGGTCTGGATCGTCTGAAGCGCGGCGCGGCGCAAGGCGAACGGGTCCTTCGACCCGGTGGGCTTGATACCCCGCGCGAAAAAAGCGACCAGCGTGTCGATCCGGTCGGCCAGCGCCACGCAGGCCGGGATGCAGCCCTCGACCGCCGGCACATATTGCTGCTGAAGCGCAGAGACGGTGCCGGGCTTCTCGCCCGTCTTCTCGGCATAATAGCCGCCCATGACCCCCTGCAGTTCCGGGAACTCGCCAACCATCA
>SCUQ01000114.1 GCA_004297635.1 Rhizorhabdus sp.
CGCGGCAAGGGTAAGCTCCACCACCAGCACCACCGACCGGACGTCGTGGAACAGATGCGGATGCTGGACCATCATCATGCGCGGGACATCGACGACGGTGCATTCGAACGCGCCCTTCATCTCCTCCTGGAGTTGGAAATAGGCGCCGCCATCGGTGATGATGGGATTGTTGATCGGGGCTTCCGCCGACAGCACCGACAGCTTGTCATTGGCTTTCACCAGCGCGCGTTCGAGGAACAGCCCGTCGATACGCGCCGGATTGTCGATCGCATCGGTCAGGCCGCGGCCGGGCTCGAGATCGAGCGACAGCGCGCCGGTGCCGAAATGGACATCGAGATCGAGCAATGCGGTGCTGTGGCCGCCATTCTCGCCCATCAGCCAGGCGATCGAACTGGCGACGGTGGAGGCGCCGACGCCCCCGCGTACGCCGATCACCGCGCTCATCATGTGGATCGTGTCCTCGGCGAGTACGCCATGGCGCGGTCCCATCAGCATCATCTGCGCCTGCGCCAGCGCATCGCGGACCTGATCAGCGGTGAACGGCTTGAGCAGATAATCCTGGATGCCGCTGTTGAGCAGCTCCCGATAGAGGCGGACGTCATTCACCGTGCCTGCGGCGATCACGATCGTGCCGGGCTCGCAGACTTCGGCCAGCGCGTTCACGTCGTTGAGCGGATCGGTCGATTCGGACAGGTCAATCAGCAGGATCGTCGGACTTGCCGAAACGGAAAGCGACTGGACTGCGCCGCGCAGTCCGCTGCGGGTGACGGCCTCGGTCGGCCAGCCCAGCTCGAACACGAGCGGCTTCAGCAATTCGACGCTGACATCGTCGCAGACGAACGCCGCGAAGGGATTGCGGGTCTGCTGCCCCTTGGGATTGAAGGGAGCGTTCATCAATTGCCTCCCTTGGTCGATTCAAGCTTGAGACCGTTTTTCGCGGTGGGATCGGCGTTGCGCCAGATGCGGATCGCCTTCGCGGCGGTCTCGGCATTGCCGCCACGCGCTTCCTGTCCCCGGACGAGATCCTCGGGATTGGCGACCATCGCGGCGAGGGTGGAATTGATCCCGCAGCCATAGTTGGAGGTTGCCGCCCCGGTGAAATTGGGCTGCGATGCCTGGCTGTAATCGGGGCAGCCGGGCACGCTGGCTGTCGACCGGCTGACGATGATGCGGACATTGCCGGGGGCGATCGCACCCTCCGTCACCGGTGCGCCATTGCTGACGAAAAGACCGTAATCGCCGACGATGGCGGCGATCGCGCGGCTCGATCCGCTATTGCCTGCGCTGCCGTCGATGCTGATCCGGTCGCCATAATCGAGCCCGATCGCGTCGAACCACTGGCGGACCCGTGTCGCGGCCACCGGATCGAGCCCGTCGCCCGAGACGTCGAGCACATAATCATGGCGTTGGACGACCGGCTGGTGGACCGATTCCACCCCGCGATTATAGCGGCCGGCCTGCGCGGCCGAGAGCGGCAGCGCGATCAGGACGAGGGCGGTGAGGACGCTGCGGTTCATGGTTCGATCCACTTCAGTTCAGCGCGAAGCCGGCGTCGGGCACGCTGGCCCGCGTTTTCGGCGGCAGGGCTTTCGAGACGCGCTCGCCGGCCGGGACGGTTTTCGGTGGCACGGGCACGGGTACCGGGCTGCGTTCGCCCGACGTGCCCATGAAGGTCTGGCCGGCGATCAGCCGCTCGGCATCGGTCGCGCTTTTCAGGCCGGCAGTGGGCAGGGCGATCTGCTGCGGCGATACCGGCTTCACCAGATAGGGGGTGACGACGATCATCAGCTCGGTCTCGTTGCGCTTGAAGCCGTTCGACCGGAACAGCGCACCAAGCACCGGCAGGTCGCCCAGGAAGGGGGCCTTGTCGACATTGCTGTTCTGGCCGTTCGACAGCAGCCCGCCGATCATGAACGCCTGGCCCGAGCCGAGCTCGACCGTCGTCTCTGCGCGGCGCGTGGTGATGCCGGGGATGGTGAAGCCGTTGAGACGCACCGATCCGGCATCGGTCAGCTGTGACACTTCGGGGCGGACCCGGATCGAGATGCGCCCGTCGCCCAGCACGGTGGGGGTGAAGGACAGGCTGACGCCATATTGCTTGAACTCGACCGAAACGGCTCCCAGCCCCTGCGACAGCGGGATCGGGATTTCGCCGCCGGCCAGAAAGCTGGCGGTTTCGCCCGAGATCGCGGTCAGGTTCGGCTGGGCGAGCGTGCTCACCAGCCCGTCGGCTTCGGCCAGGTCGATCGCCGCGGCGAGATCCATGCCGAGAAAGCGGCCGGCGAGACCGAGCGAAGTGCCGGCGCCGGCGCCCTTGCCGAGGGTGTTGAGATTATAGGCGGTGCCCGGCCCGCCGGTGATGAACTGGCCGGTCTGGGTGTTGAACGGCAGCGACAGCGAACCAGCTGGAAGATTGTAGAGCGACGAGGCATCGACCAGCGGAAACGGGTTTGCCGCATTGGCGATGCTGCCGAAATTGCGGCCCTGGGCGATGCCGAACAGGAAGCCGCCGCTGGTGTCGCGGTTGAGCAGGTTGACGCCGACAGTCTTGGCGAACTCGCGGCTGACCTCGGCGATCTTGACGTGGAGGTTGACCTGGAGCGGCACGGCCGACTTCAGCCGGTTGACGACCTGAATGTCCTTGCCGACGAACTGCTCGACCAGCTTCTGCGCTTCCTCGACATCGCTCGGTGCGGCGACGGTGCCGGTCAGCAGGACGATGCCGTTCATCGTCGTGGCGGTGATCGCGGCCTCCGGCATGGCGAGCTTCAGCATGGTGGCCACGCTGGTGATGTTGCTGCCGACCCGCACGATCGACGACCAGATCACCGCGCCCGACCGGTCGGTGGCATAGACCGCCGTCTCGCCCGGCCCCTTGCCGAAGATGTAGAGCTGGCTCGACGAACGGACTTGGACATCGGCCACCTTGTCGTCGGCGACGAAAAGATCGGTCATCGCGGCGGGGAGGGCGATCATCTGGCCCTCGCCGATCGACAAAGTGGTGGTCTCGGTCGGCTTGCCGATCGTGGCGGTGCGCACCCCGCCCACCCGGGTGGGCGCGGCGGAGATGGCGGCGGTGATCGGCGCGAGCACGACGGACGCGATCAGCGCCCGGCCAAGCAGCTTGTTCATATGCGGACGCATCTTCACTTGGCTCCAACCGTGCTGACGGTGATGGCGTTGCCACGCGCGACCCGCACGACGGGGCCTGCGGGCGTGCTGCTGGTGGTGGCCGGGGCGTTTTCCGGCGTGCTGCTCGCCGGCTTGGCGGGCACGCTCGACCGTTGGAAGCGCGAAACATCGGCACCTACGGTGTAGGTCGGATTGCTGTCGATCGGGCGCGAGGCGATTTCGAGCAGCATCTGCCGCTCGGCCCTGGGGTCGCTATCGGCGGGCAGCTTGACCTCGCCATTGGCGATACGCTCTTCGAGTTCGGCCTTGTCGTCTGCGATCGAACGCAGCGCGAGCGACAGCTGGCCAATCGTTTGCGCAACCGCAATCTTCTCGGCGATCTTCGGCGTAGCTTCCAGGGTGACGTTCGACGTGCCGGCGACCACGGTCTTGCCTTCCTCATCGACTGTCTTGTCGGTGCGCTGATCGGCCGCGAGGACGCGGATATTGCGGATAATCGTCTCGGCGGCCTTCAGCGGGGCACCGTCGCCGCCGCCGGGCACGTCCTGGGTCAGCATCAGATCGACCCGGTCGCCTGGGAAGACGAAGCCGGCCACGCCCGACTGGGCCGAGACCGAGATGGTGACGGCGCGCATGCCCGGCCCGAGCGCCGCGGCCAGGAAGCCGCGATCGCCAGGCTTGACCAGCGAGCCCTGCGTCACCGGCGAACCGGCGGTGATCGCATAGCGGACCACCGAGCCGTTGAGCGCGGTGAGATCGCTCTCGCCCTTGATGAAATAGGTTTTGCCGACCAGTTCGGCCGGCCAGCGCTGATAGCGGAAGCTATCGGGGCCGATGATCGTGCCGACGGGCAGCGGACGCACCGCGACCGCCACTTCGGGGCCGCTCGGCTGTGGCGCGGGGGCCGCGACCGGCGCCGCTTCGGCCTCGCTCTGGCCACCGAACATGCTGCGGAAGACGACGGCGGAAATGCCCGCCATCACCAGCGCCATGATCAGCAGCAGCAATTTCCTCGCATCCATCGATTCAGACCCCAACTCGCCCGATCAGGGGCGGAAAAGCACGGAGTCCGGCCAGGACCCTTCATGCCGCTATGCAACGGACGTGGTTAACAACCCGTTTGCGATGACCCACAGCCCACCGATCGCGATGGCGACGCCATAGGGAACTTCGGGCCGCGCCGCGTTCGGCCGCCAACGCTGGCGGACCAGCAGGAAAAGGGTGATGACTCCGCCGGCCAGTGCCATGACGGTGAGCATCGCCATCAGCGCGGGAAAGGGCAGCCACAGCGCCAGCGCGGCGATCATCTTCACATCGCCGCCGCCCATCATCTTCAGCATGAACAGCGCCGCGAAGGCCGCGAACAGCAGCAGGGCAACGCCGATCCGCAGGGCGACATCGGGCCAGAGCGCCTCGCCGGCTACCCACCAGAAGGCGACGGCCAGTAACGCGATCGCCGCGTTGAGCTCGTTCGAGATGGTCCGCGTCTTGATGTCGGTCCATGCTGCCATCAGCAGCAAAACCGCCAACAGGATGCCGAAAAGGTCGGGAAGTTGAATAGACATGGTTAAGCAGGCTAGACGGCCCCTCTTACCAAAACCTAAACGCGCCCCATGAACGGAACGATCACCATTGCCGACATCGCCATTGTCGGTGCCGGCATGGCGGGGGCCAGCCTCGCCGCCGAGATCGGCGGTGCCGCGCGCGTGGTGCTGATCGAAGGCGAGGCGCAGCCCGGCTATCACAGCACCGGCCGTTCGGCGGCCTTCTGGTCCGAAACCTATGGCGGCCCGGCTGTGCAGCCGCTGACGTCGGCATCCTTCGACTATCTCGACGGGAACGGCTTTCTGACGGATCGCTCGGCGATCCACCTCGCGGCGCCGGGGGGCATGGATCGGCTCGAACGGCTCAAGGATGCGCTGGGCGGGGTGGTCCAGCTCGACAGGCTCGGGCCGGATGCGCTGGCGCGCCATATTCCGGGGCTCAGGCCGGGTTTTCCCGGGGGGCTGGCTGAACCTAGCTGCCGCGATATCGATGTCGCCGGGCTGCACGCCCATTATCTGGCGCGCGCGCGGGCCGCGGGCACCACATTGCTGACCGACGCGCGCTTCCTGGGCGCGGCGCGCGAGGGCGGCTCATGGCGGATCACGACGTCTGCGGGCGAGGTGCGGGCTGCGATCCTCGTCGATGCGGCGGGCGCCTGGGCAGACGAGGTGGCGGCGCTGGCCGGAGCGCGGACCATCGGCATCACACCATATCGCCGAACGATGATCCAGCTCCAGATCGATCCCTCCGCCAGGGCTGACCTGCCGCTGGTGATGGATGCCGAGGAACGCTTCTATTTCAAGCCGGAGGCGGGCGGGCGGATCTGGTTGTCACCACATGACGAGACGCCGACGGCGCCATGCGATGCCGCGCCGGACGAGATCGATATCGCGGTGGCGATCGACCGGTTCGAGCATGTGGTCGACTGGAAGGTCATCCGGCGCGAACATGCCTGGGCCGGCCTGCGCAGCTTCACACCCGATCGAGTGCCGGTCTATGGCTTCGATGGCGCCATGCCCGGCTTCTTCTGGTTCGCGGGGCAGGGCGGCTTCGGTATCCAGACCGCGCCGGCCGCAGCGATGATCGCCAGCGCGCTGCTGCTCGGACGAGGCCTGCCCGACGCGGTGGGAGCGATCGACGCCGAACGCTATGGGCGTCGTCGTTTCGGTTGAGCACCGGTGCGTCGCCCAGATGCACCGTCCCGGTTATGAGACCTTTGTCGAAGTCATTCAGATATCTTGGACGGAAATTTCTCCAACCCCATGAAAAACTGTCATGATTCTGTAAATTAGACGAACGTCTTACGCACTATACCTGTCATGGAATCGACCCCTTCCGACCATAGGCGTGAGGGGTGTTTCAGTGGATCGAGTCGGGGAAGCGTGGCGATGGGTATCTATCTCAAAGGGCTGGACCTCTATCCGGCGCTCGTGCGGTGCGAAGGTGGGATCTATCGCGCGGACGTCATCGATATTCCCGGCTGCCGCGCTTATGGCGCATCGGCATGCGAAGCTGAGGCGAAGGTGGGCGAGGCGCTCAACGCGCATGTGGCGCGTCTGGGACGCGATGGCCGCGCCTTGCCGACCCCATCGGTCATCGAGCAGGCGGGTTCCGGCGCCGACCGTTATTTCGCCTATATTGCCGCACCGCTGCCCTGAGCAGAGCGCTCAGAAGACCGCGAAAAGGTCGTCGCCGAGCTCCGACAGCAATCCCGCCGGCCCCTGCGCATCGAGGCGCGGGTCGAGCTCGTCGAGCCGCAGCCCGCTCATCGCCAGCCCGCTCTGGCACAGGCTGACCGCCACGCCGAGCGCCAGCGCTTCTCCCCACAGCTCCGCCAGGGTCGGCAGGCCCGCCCCGCCGCGGAGCGCATCGTTCGGGGCAACAAGCG
>SCUQ01000115.1 GCA_004297635.1 Rhizorhabdus sp.
CTCTTCTGCCCTTCAGCGGGGGAGCCGGGGGTGGGGCCTCGCCGCGAACCGATCAGCGAGGACAGGCCCCAGCCGAAACCCCTCCTCCGAAGAGGAGGGGCCTTTCCGCCGGTTTCGCTCACTGCGGGGAGACCGTCACCGGACCATTGGGAAGCGCGGCGCGGATCTCGGGCGAATACATCGCCTGCACCCGGGTCGGCGGCAGCTGGAAGCGGCCCGCGGCATTGAGCCGCACCGCATATTCCACGGTGAAGCGGCCACGCGGCACCCATTGGAAATAGCCGCGCCAGCCATCCTGCCCACGTTCGACATAGGATGGCTGCACGCCATCGCCATCGGCGGCCTGCGCGGCGAGCGTTGCCGATTGCCCGCCGAGATCGCCGATGATCGTCGCCCCCGCCGGGATCGGATCGTTCACCACCACCCAGTTGCGTTCCGCCCCCGCGTCGACCGTCAGCCGAATGCGCAGCACGTCGCCCTTGCTCAGCGTCTTCGGGTTGCGTCGCTGCAGGACGCTGACCTGCCGGGTCACGCGATAGCCCGCGAAGAAGGGCTGCTTCAGCGGCACGGCGGCGGAAACCTGAATCTGCGCCCATGGACCTGGGCCGGCATGCGACAGGCTGATCGGCGCGGCGGCGCGCGGCAGCGGGAAGCGCAGCAGGCTGGGCTCCGATGCCGGCCAGCGCGAAATGCGCGACAGGCCGAGCAGACTGGCCTGCGTCGTCCCGCTGATCGCGCCCGGCGGATAGAGGCCGGCGAATTTGCGCGCCGCGATCACGCCCCAGGCATTGGCGGTGGTGGTGTCCCAATGGCCCCGCTGCTGGCGAAGCGCGGCGCCGACCAGCAGGCGGGGAAGCTCGTCCTGCCAGCCGGGCCTGCCCATCAGCACCGCCACCGCGCGATTGGCGGTCTCGTCGCCCGAGCTCATCATCCACCAGGGGGCATTGCCGCTGTCGATGAAGTCGAAGCGCGATCCTTCATAGGCGATCCGCCCGCGCAACGCGGCTTCGGCACGGGCGATGGCGGCGGGATCGCTGCCCGGCGTGCGGTGCAGCGCCGCGATCCAGTCGAGCAGCGCCGCGCTCTGCATATCGGCGGGGGCCATGCCGATCTGTCCGAACAGGGCTGGGTCGCCCGCGCCGTTGCGGGCGAGCGCGGCGAGCGCGGCGAGCTTCTCGCTGCGCGTATCGGTCTGCCACGGCACGTCGCGGGTAAGCCGTCCTTCGACCACGGCGCGCAGCGCGCCGATCAGCCGCTGCTTCTCCGCGTCGGGAATGGCGAAGCCCGCCTCGGCGGTCATCGACAGGGCATAGGCGGTCAGCGCGATCGAACCCTCCATCCGCTCCTCGGGGAAGTAGCGGAGCAGCCCGTCGCGATCGATATAGGCGGGCATGTCGGCGGCGAGCCGGTTCCACGCGCCCGCATCCCCGGCGACCACGGCCTTGGACAGGCGTTGTTCGAAGCAGCCGTACAGATAATCGCGCATATAGCGCCGCACCCCGTCGAGCGGCGGCGCCAGGCCGTCGGTGAGCCGCACCTCGACGCCGCCGAAGCCGGGCAGCGCCCCGGCCGGCGGGGTGAGCGGGACGATCGTCTGCGGGCCGACGCGCAGGAGCGTCGCCGCCCAGACATCGACCGGCACGGCGGGAATGACCGTCTGGCCGACGGTCAGACGATCCCGGGCGCGGCCATCGGCCGAGAGCGCCGTCACCGTCCAGGTGAGCTTGTCGAGACCACGCGGCGCGTTGAGCCACCACGTCACCGATTGCGCGCCGCCCGGCGGCAGGGAGACCTTCAGCGGCGGCCCTTTGGCGATGCCCGGATTGACGGCGATCCGCGCCGTGACCGTCATCGGCTTCTCCGATCCGTTGCGCAGGGTGAAGCTCGCGCCATAGCGATCGCCCGATCGGACCAGCGGGGCGATGCCCGAATAGATGCTGAGGTCCTGCTGGGTGCGCACGGTCGTGGCACCGGTGCCGAAGCCGCCCGCGCCGGCCGTCGCCACCGCGACCATCCGGAAGGAGGACAGCGAATCCGACAGCGGCACCGCGACCCGGGCCATGCCCCGCGCATCGAGCGGCACCCGCCCCTTCCACAGCAGCACCGGCCGGAAATCCTCGCGGTTGACCTGGGCGAGATCGCCGCCGCCGCCACCGCCCGCCGCCACCGCCTTGCGGCCGTAATGGCGCTTGCCGACGACCTGCATCTGCGCGGTCGAGGTGAGCACGGCCAGCGAACGCTGCCCCATCATCGCATCGAGCAGCTTCCAGCTGTCATTGGGGGCAAGCGCGAGCAGCGCCTCGTCGATCGCGACGAAGGCGATCTCGGCGGAGCGCGGCGGCCTCCCATCCGGATCCGTGACCCTGACCGCGACCTGCGCCCGGTCGCGCACATGATATTGCGGCTTGTCGGTGCGCACGTCGACGGCGAGACGGTGGCGGTCCCAGCCCACATCTATCCTGGCGATGCCCATCCGGAAGCTCGGCTTGGCCAGATCGACCAGCGCGGTCGGCCGGGCGGCGAGGTCCTGGAAGAAGGGCAGATGCCATTTGCGGGCGAACTCGGCCAGCCACAGCCGCCAGCCGGCAACCCGCCCGCGGACCGCCAGCACCGATACATAGACGTCGGGTGCGTAATAGCCGCGCAGCGGCACCTCGATCACCGGGTCCTTGCCCGACAGGGTGGTGACGAAGCTCGACAGCACGCCTTCGCGTTCGACCGTCACCAGCGCGGTGGCCGATCGGAACGGCATGCGCACCTGGAAACGCGCGGTGTCGGTGGCCTTATATTCGCGCTGCTCGGGGATCACGTCCATCCGGTCGCCATTGTCGCCGCCGAACCACCAGTCGTCACCCGCCAGCCATACCGACGTCACCGCGCGGGTCTCGTTGCCGCTGCCGTCCCGGACCGTCGCGACCGCATAGACCTCGCCCGACACGCCGGGGTCGAGCTTGCAGGCGGCGAGGCCCCTGGCGTCGGTGAAGACGGTGCAGCTCGGGCCGAGCTTCGTCACCCTGGCATTGTTCTCATAGGCGTAGAAGCCGCCGACGAGCCGGCGGCGAGAAGATAATATCTCGCGGCTGTAGAGCCTGACCGAAACGCTGCGGCCCTGTACCGGCTTGCCGGCCAGATCGAGCGCGACCAGCCGGAAGCGGAGATCGTCCTTCTTCATCAGCCAGCCGTCGGTCTTGATGCCCAGCCGGATATTGGCCGGATTCAGGGTGATGCGCTGGCTGGCGGTCAGCGTCTCGCCATTGGCATCGGGATAATCCATCTCGACGGTCAGCGTCGCGCCGTCGCGGACGCTGTCGGGGATAACGATATTGCTGCGTCCGCTGCCCTGCCGGTCGAGGTTGAGCGCGAGCAGCTGCACCGACGGGAGCGGAGCCGCCATGTCGCGATTGTCGTCGTCGAGCGGCGTCACGCCTTCGACCAGTGCATCGCCGCCGAAGGTCCAGCCGTCCCAGCCCCTGGGCGCGATCGTCGCGCGATCGAAGCTGGCGCGCACCTGCACCGGCAGATTGCCCGCGCCGCCGCCCGACAGATAGCCGACATAGAGGTTCACCGGCACGTCCCTGGGCCGGACCAGCGCCTGCTTCGGGCCGGTGATCGCGGCGCGCATCGTCGGCAGCCGATATTCGTCCACCCGGACGGATTGCGACGTGTAGATCACATCGTCGCCCACGATCACGCTCAGGTCGTAATCGCCCTGCGGCGTGCCCTTCGGAGCGGTCCAGTCGGTCAGGGCGACGCCGTCGCGGCCGACCGAAAGCGGCAGTTCATATTTGGTGTCGGAGCCGCGATGCGCGAGACGGAGCATGCCCTTCAGCGATGCGGGCGCGAAGCCGGTCGCGATCGGACGGCGCACGACATGCTTCATGTGCACGGTCTCGCCCGCCCGGATCAGGGTGCGGTCGAAAACGCTATGGAAGATCAGCGGGCGATCCTCCCATTCGAAGGGCATGTCGAAATCATAGGGGCTCAGCCCCTTGCTCCAGCCCGTCAGGGTGAAGCTGAAATCGCCGGCCTTGCGCGCCGACACCATCAGTGGATGGCTGGTGCCATCGCACGATCCATAGGTCTGCGGCTGGGGTAGCTTCGTACCGACGAGCAGCCGGCCCGAGCTGTCGGTCACACCTTTGGCCAGCGGCTTGCCGGTGCAGCTGTCGCTCACCTGGACCGCCGCCCCCGCGACCGGCTCGGCGCTGTCGAGCGCCGTCACCCAGGCGAGCGAGCTCGACTGCCCCCATTTGAAATGCACCGCGAGGTTGGTGACGAGCGCGCCGGCCGCGACATAGCGCGTCGCGGGCCGGCCGAGCAGCGCGCGGCCCAGCACCGGGCTCGCCATCTCGACCACATAGAAACCCGGCTTGCCGAGCGGGATACCGATCACCTCGAACGCCTTGCCCTTGCCGGGCAGCGCGACGCTTGTCGTCTTCAGGCCCGGCTGGGCGGCGAGCAACGGCGTGTCGCGGGTGTGGTTGACGGCGATCTCCTCGCCGCCGCGCTTCTCATAGTCGAAATCGCTTTCCTCGGCAGCGTCCAGGCGGCGCAGCCAGCCGGCGACCTCCCCGTCCGAATCGCCCAACCTCAGCGTCTTGCCGGCGATGCTGAGCCTTTTCGCGGCCAGCCTCGGCTCGATGTTGCGCACGGTGAGCGGCAGAACGCCGCCGTCCCGTGCCTCGATGATGCCGAACGGGGCGGCGAATTTGGCGAGGGGCGGCGCGGCGTCGAAGCGGACGGGCAGGGGAAAGCGGCGCGCATTGGCGAGCGGGCGGTCATTTTCGTCGATCACCCGCGCGGGCAGCAGCACGGTGGCGCTGGTTGCCCGCTGATCGGGCGCGACCTGGAATTTGGCGGCCTGGACGGTGGCGGAAGCGGCGCTTCCGCCGTCCTCGCCGAAGCCGCTGGGGGCGATCAGCGAGCCATCGGCCAGGCGGATGCGGATCGCCGCGGCGGTCGCGCGCGGCACCGGCGCGCTGAATCGGACAAAGGCCGGCTCGACCGGGCTGCATCCGGCCCGCGGGTTGGTGCGCGAACATTCGAAGCGGGCGGTGAACGCATCGATCACGCGATAGTCGAGGCGTTTCGTCTCGGTCGCGGTCCGCCCGTTGCCGGATATGCTGTTCGGCCAGACCAGCGCCATGTCGCGCCCCGGCGGCAGCGGCCGGCGGCAGCGCAGGGCGATCAGCGTGCGGGTGCCACCCGGTGCCCGCGCCTTGTCGATCGTCAGGCCGGCTTCGTCGAGGAAGGACCGGAGCTGATAGGTGTTGGGCAGCGCCGCGATCAGCCTGCGCGGCGTCGCGGCGGGCAGAAGATCGACCGGAATGCGCTCGCCGATCCCGTCTATGGCGCAATAGGCCTCGCGCGCGACCGACGCCCGGTCCGCCGGGACATTGGTCGCGATCAGGAAGCTCTGATCCTGCTGGATCGCGCCGTCATAGCGCCCGGGCAGCATCGCGCGGATATCGGGCGAGGCGGTGTCGAGCACATAGGGCCGGGGCGGGCGGCTGACGGGCGTACCGTCGAGTCCGGTCAGGCCGGCGCGCAGGGTCAGCGTGCAGCGGACGCCGCCGGGCAGCGGCTCGCCGAACATATATTCGTAGCTCTGCTGGTCGCTCCAGCGGCCGACGCCGGCCACCGGGCAGGCGATGTCGAAAGGCCCTCTGGCGCGGGGATCGCCCAGCGGGACCATCGGCGCGGAAAAGCGGATCGCGAAGGAGCGGATTGCATGGCCGCCGCCGCCCGAAGCGGTGCTCACCACCTGTGGGCCGCCACCCTGCGACGATGCGACCGAACCGAGCATCAGCAGGACAGGGGCAAGCCGTAGCAGCAGACCGCGCATAGTCTCTCCATCCCGCCCCGTGGGTCAGCCTAAGGCGGGCATGCGCTCATCGCAATGGCTCGATTTGCGCGGCTGGGAACACGCCCGCCAACCCGATCCGGGATGCTGACGGATGGTCGGTATGACGATCCCGAACGGTGCCCTCAGTCGATCAGCGCGAGGACCTGACCGGCGAGCGAGATGGGATCGAAGGGCTTGGTGATCACCCCCTTGGCGCCCTGCTCGATATAATCGCGGATGTCCTGCGGGCGCGCGCGGGCCGTGACGAAGATGACAGGCACCTTGCCGAAACGCGGATCGGCGCGCAGCGCGGCGAGCACGTCGGGGCCAGTAAGTCCCGGCATCATCACATCGACCATGACGATATCGGCCATCCAGTCGCTCCACCGCAGCATGGCGAGTCCCGCCTCTCCCGAATCGGCGGTGCGCACCTCCATCTCGGGGCGCATCTTCAGCGCCATTTCGACGATCAGGCGGATATCGGGTTCGTCGTCTATGTACAG
>SCUQ01000116.1 GCA_004297635.1 Rhizorhabdus sp.
CGGAGATACCGGCCCTGCTCGCCGATTATGGCCGCGCCGCACGAAACGCGATCGCGGCGGGCTTTGACGGTGTCCAGATCCACGCCGCCAATGGCTATCTCATCGACCAGTTCCTGCGCGATGGCGCCAATCACCGCAGCGATGCCTATGGCGGTTCGATCGAGAACCGCGTCCGCCTGCTCGGCGAGGTGACGCGCGCCGTGGCCGACGCGGTTGGTGTCGAGCGCACCGGCGTTCGCATTTCGCCGAACGGCGAGTCCCAGGGCGTCACGGACAGCGATCCGCACCCGCTGTTCGCGGCGGTGGGCACATTGCTCTCCGATATCGGCATCGCGTTCCTCGAGGCGCGCGAGCCAGGCCCTGACAGCAATTTCGGCAAGCCCAGCCATCCGCCGGTCGCGCCGATCATCCGCAAGGCGTTCGGCGGCCCGTTCATTCTCAATTCGGATTATGATGCGGGCAAGGCCCAGGCGGTGCTCGACAGCGGCGTCGCCGATGCGATCAGCTTCGGCCGCCCGTTCATCGCCAACCCGGACCTACCGGCCCGCTTCCGCGAAGGCCTGCCGCTGGCTACGCCGGATAATACGACCTTCTACACCCAGGGTGCCGAGGGCTATGTGGATTATCCGGCGGTGGCCTGAACGGAGCGTCGAGCCCTCCGACACAGGCCGTGACGAAGGACGGCGGGGTGGTTTGCGGAAAGCCCTAAGCCCCGAATTTCTCGCGCAGGTCCATCATCCGCAGCGCGGCCTTCGCGGCCTCGCCGCCCTTGTCCTTCTCGCTGCGCCGGGCGCGGGTGAGGGCCTGCGCCTCGTTCTCCACGGTCAGGATGCCGTTGCCGATCGCGAGGCCATCCATCGACAGCGCCATCAGACCGCGGGCGCTTTCGTTGGAGACGACCTCGAAATGATAGGTTTCGCCGCGGATGATGACGCCCAGCGCGACGAAGCCGTCATACCGGCCACTTTCGGCGGCCATCGCGATCGCGCCGGGCACTTCGAGCGCGCCGGGAACGGTGATCGTCTCATGCTTGTGCCCGGCGTCCTCGATCGCGGTGCGGGCGCCGTCGAGCAGCATGTCGTTGAGATGATCGTAGAAGCGGGCTTCGACGATGAGCAGCTTGGCCATAAGCGCGCTTCCTATTCTTCGACGGGTGGGATGGGGCGTTCCCCTACGATCGACAGACCATAGCCGTCCAGCGCGATCAGCGTATGGCGCGCATTGGTCAGCAGGATCATGTCGTGCACGCCCAGCTCGGTCAGGATCTGCGCGCCGACGCCATAGTCGCGCAGCTCGTCCATCGCCGATTCGTCGCGCGCCTCGCGGGCCTGAACCTGGCGGCTGTAGGATGACAGGCTCTGGCGGTTCAGGATCACCAGCACGCCTGAGCCCTCCTGATCGATCAGCTTCATGGAGCGTTGGATCAGATCGGCGCGAGGGCTCGGTTCGCCATAGAGGTCGGAGAAAGGCGACATCATGTGCATGCGCACCAGCGTCGGCTTCTCGGGGTTGATATGCCCTTTGACCAGTGCGGTCTGCTCGGTACCGGTGGCTTTGTTATAGAAGACCATCAGGGTCCAGTCGCCGCCCCAGCGGCTGGTGAAGCGCGTCTCTGCCCGCTTCACGACCAGGTGATCGTGCTTGCGGCGATAGGCGATCAGATCGCGGATCGTGCCGATCTTGAGCTTGTGGGTGCGCGCGAACTCGATCAGCGAATCCATCCGCGCCATCGTCCCGTCGTCGTTCATGATCTCGCAGATCACCCCCGACGGGTTGAGGCCGGCAAGCCGGGCGACGTCGACCGCCGCCTCGGTATGGCCGGCGCGGATCAGCACGCCGCCCGGCTTGGCGACCAGCGGGAAGACATGTCCCGGCGTCACGATATGCTCGGCGCCCTTGGATGAATCGATCGCCACCGCGACGGTCCGGGCACGATCGGCGGCGGAGATGCCGGTAGTGACCCCCTCACGCGCCTCGATCGAGACGGTGAAGGCGGTTTCGTGCCGGGTGCCGTTGTTACGGCTCATCAGCGGCAGGCCGAGCTGGTCGACCCGTTCCTTGGTCAGTGACAGGCAGATGAGGCCGCGGCCATATTTGGCCATGAAGTTGATCGCGTCGGGCGTGGCCATCTGCGCGGGGATGATCAGATCACCTTCATTCTCGCGGTCCTCGTCATCGACCAGGATGAACATCCGGCCATTGCGCGCCTCGTCGATGATCTCTTCAATCGGCGACAGCCCCGAATAGGACAGGTAGCGCTCCAGTTTTTTCAGCGTTTCGGCGGTGGGGTTCCACTCCGGATCCTCCAGCGAACGGAGCGAATTGGGGTGAAGCCCGGCAGCCCGCGCGAGGCCGGAGCGGGAAACGCCGCGCTCGGCGACGGCGGTACGGATGCGATCGATCAGGTCTGTGCTCATGGCGCACAGCTATCACAATGAGGGATGAGTCGAAAAGATAGAATCACATTATAATGTGATCTATTTTCCGGTGAGCGCCCTCAATTGTTCCATCCTGCCCAGATAGCGGGCCAGCACGTCGATCTCGAGATTGACGCCGTCATGCACGGCAATACCGCCCAGCGTCGTCACCGCGCTGGTATGGGGGATGATGTTGACG
>SCUQ01000117.1 GCA_004297635.1 Rhizorhabdus sp.
TCGCTGGTCCGTTCGGTCGCGACCGAGGCGTGCCGGCGGGCTACCAACGGCCGCGCGTTCGTCGAGCGCGTCTATCGCGAGACCGGTATCGCGCTGGAGGTGATCAGTCCCGAGCAGGAGGCCCGGCTGGCCGTGCTCGGCTGCCATGCGCTGATCGAACCGGGCGAAGGCAATGCGCTGGTGTTCGATATCGGCGGCGGCTCGACCGAACTGATCCTGATCGACGCCGATGACAGCCCACCGCGCGTGATCGACTGGTTTTCCGCCCCCTGGGGCGTGGTATCGCTGTCCGAGACCGAGCCGCATGTCGGCGCCGACCGCGACGGCCTGCTCACCAGCTATGCGCGGATGCGCGCCCGGGTGGCGGAGGGCTTCGCCCAGTTCGCCGCGCGGCTGCAGCCCGGCAGCCACCCCGGCCGGCTGCTCGGCACCAGCGGCACCGTCACCACCCTCGCCTCGGTCCACCTCGATCTGCCCAGCTATGACCGTCGCCAGATCGACGGCCTCGTCGTGCCCGTCACCGCGATGCGCGCGATCAGCTCGCGGCTGGCCGGCATGTCGGTGTCCGAGCGTGCCGAGCTGCCCTGCATCGGCCAGGAGCGCGCCGACCTCGTCGTCGCGGGCTGCGCGATCCTCGATGCGATCCTCGATATCTGGCCGGCCGAACGGCTCGGCGTCGCCGATCGCGGTATCCGCGAGGGCATTCTGCGTTCCCTGATGGCGCGCGACCGGGCAAGGAACCTGATGTGACCAGAGGCACCGGCCCCGGCCGCCAGCGGATCAAGACCGCCAAGGGCCGCAGCGCCTCGTCGATCAAGTGGATCCAGCGCCAGCTCAACGATCCCTATGTCCGCAAAGCGCAGGCGGAGGGCTATCGCTCGCGCGCCGCCTATAAGCTGATCGAACTCGACGAACGCTTCCGCTTTCTGAAGGGCGCCAAGCGGGTCATCGATCTGGGCATCGCACCGGGCGGCTGGACCCAGGTGGTCCGCCGCGTCTGCCCGCAGGCGGCGATCGTCGGCATCGATCTCCTGCCCACCGATCCGATCGACGGCGCCATCATCTTGCAGATGGACTTCATGACCGACGAGGCGCCCGCCCTCCTGGCAGAGGCGCTCGGCGGCCCCGCCGACATCGTCCTGTCGGATATGGCGGCGAACACCGTCGGCCACCAGCAGACCGATCATCTGCGCACCATGGCGCTGGTCGAGGCCGGCTGCCAGTTCGCGAGCGAGGTGCTGCGCCCCGGCGGCTGCTACGTCGCCAAGGTGCTGGCCGGCGGTGCCGACCATGGCCTGGTGGCGGAGCTGAAGCGCCTCTTCACGACCGTCAAGCACGCCAAGCCGCCGGCAAGCCGCAAGGATTCGTCCGAATGGTATGTGATCGCGCAGGGCTTCAAAGGGCGTGGCGCGGAAGAAATAGCGGACTAGCACCGGGCGTCATGCCGAACGCCTGACGGGAAGCCTATCGTATCCTGATCACCTGCTCGGGCAGCGCGCCGCTCTGATGGGCGGGGCAGCTCTGCCGCCGGAAACCCTTGTCGAGACAGAGCCACACCTCTTCCAGCCAGCCCGTCTTGCCGACGTTCAGCCGCATCTGATCGGGCGCCATCCCGGGATTGGCATCGGCGAACGCCTTCTGGAACTCGGCCGCCCGCAGCGTCCGGCCGCGCAGCGCCTCCATGTCGGGAAACTGCAGCGCCGCGAACAGCTTGCCGCTCCGCGCGAAATAGTCGGCGGGCACCCGGGCCATGCAGGTGCCGTGCTTCTCCCATTCATGCTGGATCAGCTGCGGAGACGGCGTGCTGCACAGATGCTGCCGGATCACCGCATCGGGCACCAGCCGGGTCGGCGTGCAATATTGCGGCCACAGCGCGCCCTTGCCGTCGGGCCACAGGCCATGGAGGGTGAAGCCGAAACGGCCCGGCTCGCCGCAGCGGATGCGGTCCTGCGGGCTGGACGCGCGGTTGACGCAATATTCGGGGGTCCAGCTGACCGCCAGCGTATAGCCGCCGATGGGCAATATCCGGCGCGGCGCATCGGCGCTCGGCCCTTCGAGCATCGGGCGCGGCAGATCGGCGGGCACCTCGCAGGCCGGCCCCTCCTTCTTGTCGCAGGCGGTCAGCAGAAGCGCCGCACAGATCAAGGGGAAACCGGCTTTCATATCGGCAGCTTAAGGGCTCCCGTCGGTCCCGTCACCCCATCGCGGCGGGCCTTATGGTTCAGACCGCCCGGAAATCGAGGCCGATGTCCGCCGCCGGTGCCGATTGGGTGAGCCGGCCTACCGAAATATAGGTGACGCCGGTCTGGGCGATCGCCCGGATCGTATCGAGCCGTATCCCGCCCGACGCTTCGGTCGGCACCCGCCCGCCGATCAGCGTGACCGCGCCGCGCAGGGTCGGCGGGTCCATATTGTCGAGCAGCAGATGGGTGGCGCCCGCCGCCAGCGCAGGCTCGATCTGGTCGATGCGGTCGACCTCGACGATGATCCGCTCGATCCCGGCCGCGACCGCGCGGCGCACCGCCTCGCCGATCCCGCCGGCCACGGCGACATGATTGTCCTTGATCATCGCGGCGTCGTCCAGCCGCATGCGGTGATTGGTGCCGCCGCCCATCCGGACCGCATATTTCTCCAGCACCCTCAGCCCCGGTATCGTCTTGCGGGTATCGAGCAGGGTCGCGCCGGTGCCCCGGATCGCATCGGCATATTGGCTGGTCAGCGTCGCCACGCCCGACAGGTGCTGGACGGTGTTGAGTGCCGATCGCTCGGCGGTCAGCATCGCCCGCGCCTTGCCGCGCAGCCGCATCAGCGCGCTCCCCTTGGCGATTCGCGCGCCGTCCTCGGCCAGCAGCTCGATCTCCACATCGGGATCGAGCGCGCGGAAGAATGCCTCGGCGATCGGCAGCCCGGCCAGGCTGATCGCATCGCGGCTGGCCATTTCCCCCTCGAACAGCGCATCGGCGGGGATGGTCGCGGCGGAGGTGATGTCGCCGCCCTGCCCCATGTCCTCGGCCAGCGTGGACCGGACGAAGGCGTCGAGATCGAAATTTTCCAGAGCGAAGGTCATCCGTTATCCTGTTGCCATAGGTGACGCCGGTGGAGCTGCTACGCCAGAACCTATCTTCTCCTGAAA
>SCUQ01000118.1 GCA_004297635.1 Rhizorhabdus sp.
GCCGGGTTGCGCCCGCCGCTGGCGTCGCCGCCGAACAGCGTCGCCCGTGCACTCCAGCCGCCGCACCCCGCCAGCTGCCCGTCGATCTCGACAAGGAAATAGCCGCCGTCGAGGATGATCTGGCTGTCCAGTCCCATATGCGCGCGGCTGGCGGCGATCTGCGCGGGCGAGAGAAATCCCTGCTGAAGTTCGCCGATCGCCCGGTCCATCAGCGCCGCTATGCCGGGAATGTCACCGGGCGTGGCCAGCCGGTAGCCGAACGTCCCGGCGCTCACCTCCCCAGCCCCGCTTCGCGCAGCGCCGGGCACAGGCCGATCCGGGCCGGCCATCTATTGCTGATCCTGTCCTTGCCGGTCGGCATGGGTTTCCGGTCTGCGTGGATCATGATCGGGCGCGGGCGGGGCCGATCGCAGTAAGGCGGCCTTGTCCCAGGCCTGCGCCATCCGCGCATAGGCGATGGCATTGCGCGGGTCCTCGCTCAGCCACGCGTCGATCTCCGTGCGGAGCAGCGGCGACGGGTCATCGAGCTGCCGCGCGAAATAGCGGGCCGCCCGCTCCTCCCGGAGCGCCTCGGCCTGCTCCGGCTCGCTCTGCGGTGGCTGGTCGGCCCCGTCCAAAGCTCCCCTCCTCGATCTCGGCTATGGCACGGGCCAGCAAGGCCACCGCCTTGCCGAGATGCTTCTCGACAGTCGATATCGACAATTCCATTTCGGCGGCGATCTCGGCGATCGACCGTTCGTGGACCCGTCGCAGCATGAATACACGGCGGCACTGCGGCGGCATAGCCTCGATCGCGCGCTGGACCTGGCGGAGCTCGTCGCGGGCCGATATCGCCGCCTCGGTGCGCCGGTCGGGCTCATGCCCGCCGGCATCCTCCAGACTGTCGAAGGCAATCAGCGCACTGCGCCTGGCCTGATCGATCATCACGTTGCGCGCGATGCGGAAGAGGTAGTGGCGGCCGTTGGCGATGCTCGCCCAGTCCTCGGTGCCATAGGCCCGCACCAACGCTTCGGACACGACATCGTCCAGATCGGCCTCGGCCGTCGAGGCACGACGGAGACGCGCGCGCAGTTCGCGCTCATGCGGCAGGATGCTCGCTTTGAACCAATCGACACGACTCGCCAGATCGACCACGCCAGTTCCCCAAAAACTGCCGAAGCGTCCCCTCCACATTTCTGTTGTGCGGCGCAGCAGAACATCTTTGCCGGTCTGTGTCCAGAGGATTACGTCAGATTACGCAAAGGTTTGCAAATATGATCCAGCTGCTCAGCGGCAATAGCTCCAGCCGCTCCGCGCCGCCTGGTCGAGGTGGAGATGATCACGGTGGGCGGCGTTGTAATCGGGCGACAGCACCGTTGCGAACATGCCGCAGGCGCCGTCGCGTATCTCGCGCAGGAACTGGGCTTCGGCACCCTGTCCGCCCCAGTCGCCGGCGATACTGATCCTGCGGCCGCCCGAAAGGCGGAAGCCGGCGATGTCGATGGCATTGGCACGGGCGTGCTCGCTCCATCGCCCCTCGCGCCCGCCGCGCACCGGACGACAGGCATAGGTGCCGAAGCTGTCCACCCGCACCACCGGCCGTCCGAAATGACGCAGCGCCGCCGGCTGGAGAACCTGCCGCTCCCACAGGAACAGCCCGATCGCGACCGGACAGGATGCCTCGGCGCGCGGCGCATAGCCGAAGCTCGCGGTGGATTCGAGCCGGACGCCATCGTCATAGCCGCAGGCGCCATCGCGCGCGCGGACCGGCGGCAGCACCGCATAGTCCTCCGCGCCGTCATCGAGCAGCCGGCGGCAGCCGGGGAAATCGTCGCGCAGCTCGGCGATCTTGAGATGGGTGAAGCGCCCTACCGGTTCGCCCAGCGACAGCGGCGTCCAGGGCAGGTCCTGCGGATGCCCCCTGGCCCAGCTGTAGAAGGCGAGCAGCAGCGCCCCGACGATGACGAGAAGGAAGATGGCACGGGCAAGTCGGGCGAAACGCATCGCCCGCACTACGCATCAGCCCGCCATGTGTATCCCTTGGCTCAGTGCCCCGTATCGGCCACGGCAACCGCGGACCAGCCGGCGATCGCGATGAGGAACACCAGATCGGCGGCGATGATGCCGATCGCAAGCGACTCCGTCGCGCGGGTCGCGGCCTGACCGATCAGGAAAAGCGCCAGCAGCACCGCGGAAATCATCGCGATCCGGATCACAAGACCGGTCGAGGGGGTCGGCCGTCGGGCGGACATCGCCAGCGCCCGGGCCTTGGCCGTCGCCGGGGGGCGGATCGATTTGGTCTGCGGAAATGCCATCATCTTCTTCCTTGCCGCCCATCGCGCTGATCGCAATCGCCGTCCTCGCTCCATAGATAGGAAGCCGTACCGTTCGGTACATCCCCTATGGCACCACGAGGTTCACATTTAATTACGATTCGCGGAGTGATGCGGCGCACAGGACAGGCGCAATCTTTCCGATGCGCCGTGCCCGGGCCGGCGGTGACAGCGTCAGGCGGGGCCGATGCCCTCGACGGCGATCAGCGAAGAGCCGAACATCACGCCGTCGATATGGACGCGCTGGTCGAGCAGATGCTGGGGGATCGAGTCCATCTCCAGCCAATATTCCCCGCCATCCTCGGATGCGAGCGCGAAGCAGCTGCTCTTGGAGATCAGCCGCCCGGTCTGGTGGCAGGGATGATGGTGGATGGCATCGGTCATGCGGCTGCTCCCTATCCTTCCGGGAAGCATCCTCTCTCCAGCTCCACAGCCTATGCCGAATCATGACCGACGCAAGGGGCGGTCATGCGACGGAGCGGCCTTTTCCCGTCATTCCGTCGCTTTCTCCGGACTGTTGCCGAAAAAGCATAGCCGGTCGCCCGGACGGGCCGATGGACGGCGGATATGAAAGGCTGTGGCGCGTGCGCCGCCGGTTGGATGCCCCGTGAGGATTCGAACCTCAATTGACGGAGTCAGAGTCCGTAGTCTTACCTTTAGACGACGGGGCACCAAGGCAGAGGCGCGCAAATAGGAGGGGCGATGCGGCCTGTCAACGGGCTGGCGTGCTGCCCTTGCCGTCCCGGCCATCTCCGATTAGGCTCGATGCCAAGTTCCATGCGGATTTTGCCCGCATGGCGAGAGAAGAGACAGATAATGGCACACGGCCCCAATCCGGCCGCGCCGCGTCCACCGCGTGACGGGGGGCGCCGCGCGCATTCCCCGTCGCATCACCCCGCCCCACGCAATTGCTATGCCGCGCTCGATCTGGGCACGAATAATTGCCGCCTGCTGATCGCCCGTCCCGCCGACGAGGGTTTTGTCGTCGTCGATGCCTTCTCGCGGATCGTGCGGCTGGGCGAAGGCCTGGCCGCCACCGGCCGGCTGTCCGAAGCCGCGATGGACCGCGAGAAGGCATCGACGACGACAAAACCCTCGTCGGCGGGACGGGCGATCAGCAGGCGGCAATTATTCGTGCCCAGATCGAGCGCGGCAT
>SCUQ01000119.1 GCA_004297635.1 Rhizorhabdus sp.
CGCCATCGCGATCACCCGCGCGATATCGGGGCTGTCGAGTTCCGCCCGGCTATAGATGTGATAGCGCGCCGATCCCCCGGTCAGCAGCGAGAGCCCGAAATTATGGCTGAGCGTATAGCTTGAAAAGGACGCATAGGCGGCTGTCCGCCAGGGCAAGGGCCGGCCGATCACGCGCAACGCTATCGCGTCGTAGAAGGTCAGCGCCAGATAGCTCGCTATGGTTAGCCCGATCGCGGTCGCGATGCGCCAGGGCGGCAACGCATGGAAAGCGAGCCGTACGTCGGCGAACCCGACCTCCTGCGTCAGGCGGTGCAACGCCGTGAAGGCGAGCATGGTGACAGCCACCACAGCCGCGACGGTGAGCTTCGAGCGGTGGCGCAACACCGCCATCACCCAGCGTGATTGGAGCGCGACGGTCATGCTCGCGACAGCGATCGGTCGATCGCGGCGCGCAGCACCCGGTACAGCGCGGCGGCGTCGCTATCAAGCGAATGGCCGCCCGGCAGGCCGATCCGGGTGACGACGGCCGGGCTGAGGTGCGGGCAGAGGCTGTCGGTCTCCTCCCGCCCGAATATGCACAAGGTCGGCGTCCATCCGAGCAGGCGCCCTGTCGCGACGCCATCGACCTCGTCGCCGGGCAGGCTGAGCAGGTCCGATGGCGACGCGCGGTAGGACACCGTCTCGCCAGGGACGACCAGGGCGACCAGGGCGATATGCCGGCGGATCGAAGGGGGCAGCAGCGGCGCCCCCGACTGGAGCATATCCGCGCCATAGGACTGCCCGATCAGGATGACGCGATCCGCCCGGCCGAATGCCATGGCGTGCCGCACCGCCCGCTCGATCATCGATGCAGCGTCCTGTTGCGTGCGTCGCGTGCGAAAGACGGTCAGCGAATTGACGCCTACGACGGCCACGCCGTCCGCCGCCAGCCGGGCGGCCATCTTCGGCCCCATGCCGACATGAAAACCCATATCGCCGGACAATATGACTGCCGCGGCCGCCGGCCGGTCCTTCCCTCCGCCGGCCGCGGGCGCGACATCGGTGTAGATCGGGCCGCCATAATATCCCAGATAGCCGGCATAGCAGATCAGGCCGAGGACCAGCACGGCAAGCGCCGGCAGCACCCTGTTCAGGCGCCATCGGCCGCGGCCCGGCCAGGCGGCCGCGCTCAGGGCCGCAACGATCCCACACACGACAAGCGTTCCGGTCATCGGGCCAAATTTCCCCAACCCTGACGATCCCGTCGGTCGACGACGCCGTTGCGTCGGCCGATCCGGCCGGATTGATGGAAGCGCGCTTAGGCTTTTCCACTTCTGCCGCCAAGCCGATCCAGGAGCCGAGCTCCGATCGCCGCGTCTTTAGCGGTGGAGCCGGCCGAAGGGTAATAGCTGACGGGCCAGCTTTTCGATCGCCTTGCGGTCGCCGACCTTGAGCACCGGCAACAGCGCCAGCGCGCTGGCCTGCATCTGGCGATCGAGCGGTTCGGGCATCGATGCCGTGCTGGCGACCTCGACAAGGGCCCGGCCGCGCGCATCGGCCGGGTCTATGGCCAGCCGAAGAAGGCCGGTCAGTCCGGCGTAAAAGGCGCGCCTGCCTCCCAGCGCGACGGACTTCTCCATCATCGCCAACCCGGTCGCCTTCTTCGCGCCGATCGCCATGCCGGCCACCATGCCCCCCAGCTCGAGCACCGAATCGAGGTGCCAGGTCCCGATGGCGGCGGCCGCTTCGGCATCGCGGGGATCGGAGGCCACGAACGCCTCGAACTGCTTGCGTGCGGCGAGCGCGTCGCCCCGGCTATGATTGAGTTTGCCGCGATAGCCGATCGCCATCGCCCGGAGCAGCCCCGCATCGCGATTGGCCGGATCCCGCGCGACCTGCGCCGCGGCGCCACGCTCGGCCTCGCCGATCTGGTTGAGGGCGACCTGTTTGTCGCGGGTGCGGAACGCCGCCTCGGACAGGATCTGTCGCGGCGACAGGGCAAGCGCAGGCCCCGCGACGGCCAGCGTGGCGATGATCGTCAGGCGAAGGACCGTGCCGGCCAGGCTCATCGACAGCTATGCTCCAGGAGGTTTTCCCTTCAACCCGGCTGGTGTACGACAGTTCCCTTGCCTTGGCGCGGTAAATCGGCCATAGGCCCGCCTCAGCCGGGGTGGAGACAGGTTCTCCGCCCTTGCTTGCATTTGGAAGACAGCCGGAGGGGCGTCGTGATGGGCACGGCGTCAGCGATCGGCAAGAGAAGGAAGACGCGAACATGGCTCTCTACGAGCATGTGTTTCTCGCGCGTCAGGATCTGGCACAAGCCCAGGTCGACGCGCTGGCGGAAGCCGCCACCAAGATCGTCGAGGACAATCAGGGCAAGGTCGTGAAGACCGAGACCTGGGGCCTGCGCAGCTTGGCCTATCGCATCGCGAAGAACCGCAAAGCGCATTATGTGATGCTCCACATCGATGCCCCCGCCGGCGTCGTTGCCGAGCTGGAGCGCCAGACCGCGATTAACGAAGACGTGATCCGCTACATGACGATCCGCGTCGACGAGCACGAACAGGGCCCGTCTGCGATGATGCGCCGCAGCGATCGCGATCGTGACGGCCGTGGTGGTCGCGGCGATCGGGGTGATCGCGGCGACCGTGGGGATCGTGGTGACCGCGGCGATCGTCCGCGTCGCGAAGACCGCGAATTCGCGTAAGGAGATAGAAACACATGGCACGCGCATTTTTCCGCCGCCGCAAGAGCTGCCCCTTCTCCGCGAAGGACGCTCCCCGGATCGATTATAAGGACGTCCGTCTGCTGCAGGGCTTCGTGTCCGAGCGTGGCAAGATCGTCCCGAGCCGCATCACTGCGGTGTCCGCCAAGAAGCAGCGCGAACTCGCCCAGGCGATCAAGCGCGCCCGTCACATCGGGCTGCTTCCCTACATCGTCAAGTAAGGAAGGGAGGACCACCACATGGACGTGATCCTGCTCGAACGCGTTGAGAAGCTGGGCCAGATCGGTGATGTCGTCACCGTCAAGGCAGGCTTTGCCCGCAACTATCTGCTGCCGCGCAAGAAGGCACTGCGCGCCAACGAGGCCAATAAGAAGGTCTTCGAGGCGAACCGCGCCCAGATCGAAACCGACAACGCCAACCGCCGCGCCAATGCCGAGACGGAAGCCAAGGTGCTCGACGACAAGTCGGTCACGCTGATCCGTCAGGCGTCGAACACCGGCCAGCTCTACGGTTCGGTTTCGGCCCGTGACATCGTCGAGGCGCTCGCCGAGGACGGCATCAAGGTCAACAAGTCGGAGGTTGTCCTCAGCCGCCCGATCAAGGCGATCGGCCTGCACGAGGTGAAGATCTCGCTGCACGCCGAGGTCAGCCGCACCGTGCGCGTCAACGTCGCCCGCTCGCCCGAAGAGGCCGAGCTGCAGGCGCAGGGCGTCGACGTCATGGCGTCGATGTTCGAACGCGACGAGGCCGGCTTCACCGAGGCCTATGATCCCAACGCCGAACCCGGCGAGATCAATGCCGAGCTGCTCGATCAGCCCGCCGAGGACGAAGCCGAGGCCTGATCGCTTCGACAATCGTACAAGAAAAAGGCCGTCCGGAGCGATCCGGGCGGCCTTTTCGTTTCGGTCTTCAATCGCCCCGTGAAACAGAAGGAGGAACGGAGAGAAAGGTCAGGCCGCTTCGACCGCGTACATCGTCGCCTCCCGCCCGATCAGGATATCGGCGAGAAACCAATAGGCCTCGCCCCAGGCATCGAGCGTCTTCTGATCGACCGCATCGCCCAGCACATCCTTGATGGCAGGCAGCAGCGCCGCCGCCACCGCCGGATAATGCTCCGGCTTCACGCCCGTCTCGACATGGCGCGCCGCCATGCGCTCGACCGCCTGGGTCAACGCGCCCAGATTATCGACATTCTTGGCATAAGCGAGGATCGCCGCCGCTAGCCGCTTCGGCTGCTCACTCGATTCCTGCGCCGCCATATCGAACAGCGCCTTGATCGCAGGATCGACGAACAGCCGCTCATACATGCGCTGGGTTATGGCCAGGCCATGCTGCTGCAGCGCGGGAGCGGTCGACTTCACGATCGATATGGTCTCGGGCGAAAGCGTCCTGGTCATGCGAGTCCCTTTCAAAGATGTATTGTGGCTGCATCTATAACACTCGCCATTAAGATGCAAATTGAATCCATCTTTAATCTGCCCTACAGCGAGCCATGCGCCTCTCCCGCCACACCGATTATGCGCTCCGCGTGCTGATCCATCTCGCCGCCGATCCCGATCGGCGCGCCTCGATCAACGAAATCGCGCGCGCTTATGCGATTTCCGAGAACCACCTGATGAAGATCGTCCATCTGCTCGGCCGGGCCGGCTTCATCCGGACGGTACGCGGTCGGGGTGGCGGCATCATGCTGGCCCGGCCGGCGGGAGAGATCAGCGTCGGCGAAGCGGTCCGGCACACCGAGCCCGACCTCAACCTCGCGGATTGCGATGGCTGCGTGATCGCCCCCGCCTGCGGACTGACCGGCGCGCTCGCCGAGGCGCTGGGGGCCTTCCTCGCCGTGCTCGACCGCTACACGATTGCCGACGTCACCCGCCGGCAGGGGGAACTGGCACGCCTGCTCGGCCTGATCCCGGCGGACAGTCTGTCCTAGCCGATCGCCCGGTGGCCCATCGGGCCATGTCCCTGCCCCAGTCCGGGGGCGGCCAGCAAGGCAGCGCGCACGAAATCCCGCGCCCGCCCGATCGCATCGGCCAGCGTCATGCCCTGCCCCAGTCCGGTGGCGATGCCACTCGCCAGCGTGCAGCCGGTGCCATGATCATGGATCGTGTCGATCCGCTCCGCCTGCCAGCTTTGCGGTTCATCGCCGGCGTCGAACAGCAGGTCGGTGAGCCGGCCCGGTGCGATGCCCGTGCCCGTGGCGAGGATCGGCCCGCTGCCCTGCCCGATCAGGCGCACTGCGGCGTGCGTGATCGCGGCCTCATCGCGCAACGGAGCGCCGCTCAACGCTGCCAGCTCGTCCAGATTGGGCGTCGATACCGCGGCGCGCCGCATCAGCCGCCCGAACGCCGCGATCGTCGCCTCGTCGGCGAGCCGGCTGCCGCTCGTCGCGATCATCACCGGATCGAACACCAGCGGCACCGCCGCCAGATCGGGCCGGTCCAGCCGGTCGGCCACTGCTTCGACGATCTCGGCCGATCCGATCATGCCGATCTTGATCGCGTCGACCCCGATATCGCTCGCCACCGCGTCGATCTGGGCGATCACCATATCGGCGGGCACGGCATGCACCGCCGTCACCCCCAGCGTGTTCTGCGCGGTCAGCGCGGTGATCGCCGTCATCGCATGGCCGCCGAGCAGCGTGACTGTCTTGATGTCGGCCTGGATGCCGGCGCCGCCGCCCGAATCCGATCCGGCGATGATGAGGATGCGGGCGATGCTCACGGAACGTCGGTCAGGCCGCCTTGCGCACCGCGTCGCAGATCTGGTCGACCATCGCCTCGACCAGCTTGCTATCCTCGCCCTCGGCCATGACCCGGATCAGCGGCTCCGTACCCGACTTCCGGATGACGAGCCGGCCGGTGCCGTTCAGCTTCGCCTCCGCATCGGCGATCGCGGCGATCACCTTGTCGTCCTTCAGCGGCTCGCCGCCCGCGAAGCGAACATTCTTGAGCAGCTGCGGCAGCGGATCGAACTGATGGAGCAGCTCGCTCGCCGGCTTGCCGCTCTCGACCAGCTGGGCCAGCACCTGCAGCGCCGCGACGAGGCCGTCCCCGGTCGTCGCATGGTCGGTCATGACGATATGGCCCGATTGCTCGCCGCCGATATTGAAGCCCTCGGCGCGCATCGCCTCGACGACATAGCGGTCGCCGACCTGGGTGCGATGGAGCGACAGCCCCCTGCCCTTCAGATAGCGTTCGAGGCCAAGGTTCGACATCACCGTCGCGACGATGCCGCCGCCCTTCAGCTCGCCGCGCGCCTGCGCGCCGCTCGCCACCAGCGCCATCAACTGGTCGCCGTCGACAACCTTGCCCTGATTGTCGACGATGATCAGCCGGTCGGCGTCGCCGTCGAGCGCGATGCCGATGTCGGCGCGGGTTTCCAGCACCTTGTCCTGCAGCGCCCTGGTATCGGTGGAGCCGCATTTCTCGTTGATGTTGGTGCCATTGGGGCTCACCCCGATCGAGATCAGGTCGGCACCCAGCTCCCACAGGGCGAGCGGCGCCACCTCATAGGCCGCGCCATTCGCGCAATCGACGACGATGCGGAGGCCGTCGAGGCGGAGATGCTCGGGAAAGCTGGACTTGACCGCATGGACATAGCGGCCGCGCGCGTCCTCGACCCGCCGGGCGCGGCCGATGTCGCCGGACGGGGCGAGCCGCACCGGCTTGTCGAGCCGTGCCTCGATCGCCGCTTCATCCTCGTCGGACAGCTTGTAGCCGTCGGGGCCGAACAGCTTGATGCCATTGTCGGCGAACAGATTGTGGCTGGCCGAGATCATCACGCCCAGATCGGCCCGCATCGCCCGTGTCAGCATCGCCACCGCCGGGGTCGGCATCGGCCCGAACAGGACGACGTCCATGCCGACACTGGTGAAGCCCGCGACCAGCGCCGATTCCATCATATAGCCCGACAGCCGGGTATCCTTGCCGATCACCACCCGGTGGCGATGATCGCCACGCAGGAAATGCGCGCCCGCCGCCTGGCCCACCTTCATCGCGATCTCGGCGGTCATCGGGCTTTCGTTGGTGCGCCCGCGAATGCCGTCGGTCCCGAAATATTTACGCGCCATACAAAGCCGTCCCCCAGCCGATCAACCGCCGCTAGATGCGCCGAATTTACGGGGCGCTCAAGCCTCTAACCCTCTCCCCAGGGGGAGAGGGGGAGGATCACCGCTCATAGGCCTTGGGCAGGCGCTTCTCGACCGGATCGAGATAGCGGTCGCGCAGGCGGGTCTGGCGGCTCGCCATCGGCTGGGCGACGCCATCGATGAACACCGCGGTCGGCGCCGAGGCCAGTTCGAGCGGGTCGCCGTCCCAGATCACCACATCGGCGCGGCGGCCCGGGCGGAGCGATCCGATCTCGCCGTCCATGCCGATCGCCGCCGCCGGCTTCGACGTGATCGATGCCAGCGCGGCGCCCCAGTCCAGCCCCTGCGCCCCCGGCAGCTTGGTCAGCGCGACGAGATTGCCGGCATATTGGGTGAGGTAGGACTCATAAGGCCCTTCCGATATATCGGCGTTCGAAATGGCGACGGTCACGCCCGCGCGGACCATGCGGCCGACATTGGACTGGGTTGCCGCCATATATTCGAACTTCTCGGGCAGATCGATCAGCGCCGCCGCGATCACCGGCACCCGCGCGGCGGCGATCTGGTCGGCAACCATCCAGCCCTCGGTCGCACCGACCAGCACCAGCCGGAGCGCGGTATATTGCCGCTTCAGCGCCAGCACCGCGCGGATGTCCGCCGCCCGCTCGACATGCACGAACAGCGGCATCGTACCCCGTACGACCGGTCCCAGCGCCTCGGCATCCTGCCGGGTGATCAGCGCGTCCTTATGCGCGAAATCGGCGGAGGCCGGGTTGGCGGCGGCGGCCATCGCCGTCTTGAGCAGCACATAGGCGGCCGGACGGCTGCCTCCGCCGGAGCTGGCGCCGTCCTCGCCCAGTTCGACATATTGGAAGGCGCGCGGCCGCGTCACCGGATCGCCATCGGCGCCGAGGTCGATCACCGCCCCCTGCCCGGCGAACATCGTGTTGGCCGCCGCCGGAAAGACGAAGGCGCGGGTGACGCCGGAGGACCGCTCGGTGGCGATCCGCTGGCCGGTCGGGTTGATCGCGGTCGATATGTCGATCGCCGCCGAGAAGGGCGATCTGGACGCGGTCGTGTCGTTGACCTCGTCCATGCCATAGCCTTCCATCAGCCCCAGGGTGCTGACCGCGGCGACGATGCCGGGCGAGACCCACTTGCCGGCGGCATCGACCACCCTGGCGCCCGCGGGTACGGCGGTTCCCGCCCCGGCGGAAACGATCCGGCCATCAGCGATGACGACGGTGCCGCCCTTGATCGGCTGCGATCCGTCGCCGATCGCGACGATGCCGCCGGTGATGGCGATGGTTTCGGCGGCGACAGGCGTCGCGATCAGCGCAGCGGCGGCAAGGAGAAGCGACTTCATTTCACATCTCCCTCGCCGGGCTGGCCCAGCTCGAAATCGCTGACCGGGCGGAGGCGCGGATTGTCCGCATCATAAAGCATCGCGCCATCGACCCACACCTTCTCGGGCCGGGTGTAGACGCTGAACGGATTGCCGTTCCACAGCACAACATCGCCCATCTTGCCCGGCTTCAGGCTGCCGGTACGATCGGCGACGCCCAGCGCGCGGGCGGGGTTGATCGCCAGCCATGTCCAGGCCTGTTCGTCGGAGATGTCGATCCCCGCGCGGCGCCCCGATGCGAGCGCCTTGGCGACCTCCTGGTTCAGGCGCTGGATACCGTTCTGATCGTCCGAATGGATCATCACGCACGCGCCCGCGCGCTGCAGGATCGCGAGATTTTCGGGGATGCCGTCATAGCTTTCCATCTTGAAGCCGTACCAGTCGGCCCAGACCACGGCACAGGTGCCGCTGGCCTTCAGCAGATCGGCGATCTTGTAGGCTTCGACCGCATGGTGGAAGGCGGTGACATGATAGCCGAACTCCTTGGCCATATCGAGGACGATGGCCATCTCGTCGGCGCGATAGCAGTGATTGTGGACCAGGATCTCGCCGCCCAGCACGCCGGCCAGCGTGTCCATCGCGACGTCGCGGGCGGGAATCTCGCCGCCCTTTTCCTCATATTTGTCCCATTTGCGCTTATAGTCGATCGCCTTCATCCAGGTCTGGCGATCGACCGCGACATTGCCCATCCGGGTCGAAGGTTCGCGGTTCTTGCCGCCATAGACGCGCTTGGGATTTTCGCCGCACGCCATTTTCAGCCCATAGGGCGCGCCGGGGAATTTCATGCCCTGCATCGTGCGCGCATAGACGTTCTTCAGCGTGACCGACCGTCCGCCGAACAGATTGGCCGAACCCGGCAATATCTGCAGCGTCGTGACGCCGCCATTGGCCAGCGCCCGGC
>SCUQ01000120.1 GCA_004297635.1 Rhizorhabdus sp.
TCCGGCTTTTCGACGACGGCATCGGCTTCCGCTACGAGTTGCCCGAACAACCCGGCTTCAAGACAGCGCATATCGCCGACGAATTCACCGAGTTCGACATCGTACCCCAAGGGACGGCCTGGTGGATTACCGGCGGCGAATGGAACCGCTATGAGCAGGTCTACCAGAAAACGCCGATCGACGCCGTCGCCACGGCGCACACGCCGTTGACCATGCGCCTCGACGATGGAACGCATCTCGCCTTTCACGAGGCAGCGCTGGTCGATTATGCGGGCATGTGGCTCAAGCGAGCGGAAGGGCAGAAGTTTCGTGCCACCTTGTCGCCGTCGTCGCGCGGACCGCGCGTCACGCGCGATCTGCCCTTCTCGACGCCGTGGCGGACGATCAGGATCGCGGATTCGGCTGCGGGGCTCGTCGAAAACGACCTCGAACTGAACCTCAACGAGCCGAACAAGCTCGGGGACGTCAGTTGGGTGAAGCCGATGAAATATGTCGGGATCTGGTGGGGCATGATCCGCGGGGACTGGAGCTGGGCCGAGGGGCCGAAGCACGGCGCCACGACCCAAAGGACCAAGGACTATATCGATTTTGCCGCGAAACACGGGTTCGGCGGAGTTCTGGTCGAAGGCTGGAACAAGGGCTGGGACGGAAACTGGTTCGGCCATGGCGACAAATTCAGCTTTACCCAGCCGACCGCGGACTTCGACCTCGCGGCGGTGACCGATTATGCGAAGCGCAAGGGCGTGACGCTGATCGGTCATCATGAGACGGGCGGAAACATAGCCGTTTATGAGGCGCAGCTCGAAGATGCGATGAAGCTGTATGGAAAGCTCGGCGTCAAAGCCGTGAAGACCGGTTATGTGGCCGACGCGGGCGGGATTATCGCACCCGGCGATGCGCCCGGCGAAACCCGCATGGAGTGGCACGACGGCCAGCGGCAGGTCGAGCATCATCTCAAGGTCGTCGAGACGGCGGCCCAGTACAGGATCGCGGTCAACCCTCACGAACCTGTGAAGGACACCGGCCTTCGCCGCACTTATCCGAACTGGGTCGCGCGCGAAGGTGCGCGGGGCATGGAGTATAACGCCTGGGGCGCCTTCGCCAACGGACCCGATCACGAGCCGACGCTGGTATACACGCGAATGCTGTCCGGGCCGATGGATTTCACCCCCGGCGTGCTCAGCCTCGAGGGCGCAAACAAGGCGCCGCTCGCCTCGACGCTTGCCAAGCAGCTTGGGCTCTACCTTGCGATATATTCGCCCATCCAGATGGCGGCGGACTTCATCGAAAACCTCGAAGCGCATCCGCGCGAACTCGACTTCATTTCCAAAGTCCCGGCCGACTGGTCCGAAAGCAAATTGATCGCGGGAGAGGTCGGGGATTATGCGATCTTTGCCCGCAAGGACCGCGCAAGCCCGGACTGGTATGTCGGCGGCGTCAACGATGCGACCGAGCGAACGCTGACGCTGCGGTTCGACTTCCTCGATCCCGGCAAGACCTATACCGCTACCATCTACAAGGATGGCGAAGGCGCAACCTATCTGACCGACGCCCGGCACCGCATCGCCTATGACAATATCCGGGTGAAAAAGGGCGACATGTACCGTTTGTGGCTCGCTCCGGGTGGCGGAGCGGCCATGCGCCTGCATCCCGGACGATGACGATCCGGCGGCACCTGGTGGAGGCGCTGATTGCCCTGTGGGCGCTGCTCGCCCTGCCTGCCGACGCTGCGGATCGCGGCCGCCTGCTCCAATATGATCATGTCTTCGCTGCCGGATTGCCCGAGCAACGCCTGACGATCTGGCTGCCGCCCGGCTACGACAAGCGCGTCCGTCGCTATCCGGTCGTCTATATGCACGATGGCCATAATCTCTTCGATCGGGCGTCGTCGAACTTCGGGAAGATATGGGAGGCGGACCGCGCCATGCTGGCGGCCATGAAGCGAGGGGCCGAGCCGCATATCATCGTCGGTATCTGGGCGCCGGGCGTGGATCGCTATCGCCAGTATCTTCCGGCGAGCGCGTACCGGCTCGCGGCGCCCGATATTGCCGCTTCTATGGCGGCGGCGGCGGGCGGTCCGATTCTGTCGGACGCCTATCTCGACTGGCTTGCGGGGCCTCTGAAATCATGGGTCGACGCGACGCTGCGGACTCGTCCGGGGCGCAACGACACCGTGATCATGGGATCGAGCATGGGTGGCCTCATGAGCTGCTATGCCTTTCTCGAACGTCCGGCGGTCTATGGCCGCGCGGCATGCGTCAGCTCGCATTGG
>SCUQ01000121.1 GCA_004297635.1 Rhizorhabdus sp.
CAGCTGAAGATCGAGCGGGAGGCGCTGAAGAAGGAGACGGACGCGGCCTCGAAGGACCGGCTCGACGCGCTTGAGGCGGATCTGGTCGAACTGGAGGAGCAGTCGGCCGAGCTGACCCAGCGCTGGCAGGGCGAGAAGGACAAGATCAACGCCGAGGCCAAGCTCAAGGAGCAGCTCGACGCGGCGCGGATGGAGCTGGATCAGGCGCAGCGCCGCGGCGATCTCGCCCGCGCTGGCGAGATCAGCTACGGGCTTATCCCCAATCTCGAAAAGGAACTGGCCGAGGCAGCCGGCGCCACCGCTGGCGCGATGCTGCGCGAAGAGGTGACGGCCGAAGATATAGCCGGGGTCGTCGGCCGCTGGACCGGGATTCCGGTCGAACGGATGCTGGAGGGCGAGCGCGAGAAGCTGCTCGCCATGGAGGCAGAGATCGGCAAGCGGGTGATCGGCCAGAAGGACGCGGTCGAGGCCGTGGCGCGCGCCGTCCGCCGTTCACGCGCCGGCCTGCAGGACCCGAACCGGCCGCTCGGCAGCTTCCTGTTCCTGGGGCCGACCGGCGTCGGCAAGACCGAATTGACCAAGGCGCTGGCCGAATTCCTGTTCGACGATTCGGCCGCGATGGTGCGCATCGACATGTCCGAATTCATGGAGAAGCACAGCGTCGCCCGGCTGATCGGCGCCCCTCCCGGCTATGTCGGCTATGAGGAGGGCGGCGTACTGACCGAGGCGGTGCGGCGCCGGCCCTATCAGGTCGTGCTGTTCGACGAGGTCGAGAAAGCGCATGGCGACGTGTTCAACGTGCTGCTCCAGGTCCTCGACGACGGGCGGCTGACCGATGGCCAGGGCCGCACGGTCGACTTCTCGAACACGATCATCATCCTGACGTCGAATCTCGGCAGCCAATATCTGTCGAACCTGGCCGACGGACAGGATGTCGACAGTGTAGAGGATCAGGTAATGGAGGTGGTCCGCGGCCATTTCCGGCCCGAGTTCCTCAATCGGCTCGACGAGATCATCCTGTTCCACCGGCTGGCGCAGGAGCATATGGGGCCGATCGTCGACATCCAGGTTGGCCGGGTCGGCAAGCTGCTGAAGGACCGCAAGGTCAAGCTGGAGCTGACCGACGGTGCGCGCGCCTGGCTCGGGCGGGTCGGCTATGATCCGGTCTACGGCGCCCGGCCGCTGAAGCGCGCGGTGCAGAAATATCTGCAGGATCCGCTCGCCGATGCGATCCTGAAGGGCGAGGTGCCCGACGGATCGACGCTGCGGATCGACGAGGGCGAGGGCAGGCTGGAGCTGACCGCTACCTGACTTGCCCGCTCATCCTGAGAAGGGCTGAGTTTGTCGAAGGCCGTATCGAAGGATCTTCTTCGATACGGGCGTCGCAAGGCTCAGTGGCTACTCGGGATGAGCGGTTCCGTGTTACTTTGCCAGTACCGCTTCCAGCCAGTCCGGTTCGGGCTGGTCCGCGTCATAATATTCGAAGATCAGGTGGATACGGTCGTCGCCGCCCCGGTTCTCGACCGAATGGACCGCCATATTGTCGACCTCGGCGGCCTCGCCCTCAGGCAGGTGATGCCCCTCCCCTTCGATGAAGAAGGTCACGCCGTCATTGGTCTGCAGCGGCACATGGATCTTGTGCGGCCATTTGGCGGCGGGATTGGCGTCGCTATGCGGCTTGATGATGCCGCCCCCGGGCATCCGCGCCAGCATCACTCGCGGAAAGACCCCGTTTGCATAGCCATAATCGGCCACGGCCTGCATCAGCACCGGCTCGATCAGCGGCCGCCACTCCGCCCAGTTGGGGCGGAG
>SCUQ01000122.1 GCA_004297635.1 Rhizorhabdus sp.
GGCGTCGGGCGCAGATCGCGCAGGATACGCTCGGCTCGCTGCCGGGATCGGGTACGCTGGAGCAGCGTATGGATTCGGCCCGCAACGAGATGATGAGCCTTGAGTCGGGGCTGATGCAGGCGCGTAGCTCGCTGGCCGCGATGAACGGGCAGCTCGCCGCAACCCCGGCGCAGATTCCGGCGGGAACCGTCGGCGGGATCGACACCATCGACCAACGGATCAGCCAGCTGGAGGGCCAGCTTTCGGAGGCGGTATCGAGGGGCTGGACCGAGAAGCATCCCGACGTGATCGCGATCCGCGCCCAGCTGCGCCAGCTCCGGGCCGAGAAGGCACGGGGCGGGACGCGTGACGTGCCGATGGCGCCGAACCCGGTCTATGTCTCGCTGAAGTCGATGCAGGCGGAGCGCGAGGGCAATGTCGCCGCGCTGCAGGCCCGCAGGGACCAGCTCGAACGGGCTGTGACGTTGATAGCGCAGCGTCAGGTTTCAGCACCCTCGGCGCAGATCGACCAGGCCCGGCTCGACCGCGACTACGATGTGCTGCGCGAACAGTATAACAAGCTGTTGACCCAGCGTGAGGGCGCCAAGCTCCGGTCCGACGCGACCGGCAAGACCGACGGCGTCCAGTTTCGCGTAATCGACCAGCCATCCTTGCCCAAGCAGCCTGCCGCGCCCAATCGAACCATGCTGCTCACTGCGGTTCTGATCGCCGGAACGGTGGTTGGGGCAGGCGTCGCCTTCGCGAAGAGCCAGTTGTCCAACGTCTATACGACCACCCAGCAGCTCGCGAAGGCGAGCGGCCTGCCGGTGCTGGGGTCGATCTCGGAAGTGATCACTTCCGAAACCCGCGCGATCCGGCGCAAGCAGATGATGTGGTTCAGTTCCGCGGCAGCCGGTTTGCCCGGCATGTTCATGCTGCTGATGCTGATCGAATTCGTCAAACGTATCATGGTATCCTGATCGCATGGATGAGCAGGACAGCAGCGGCAAACCGCCCCCCAGGAAGCGCAAGCGGCGTGGTTCGCTGATCGAGCGCGCGGGATCGGTCTATGATTTCGAGGCTGTGCTGCGCGCTAGGGTCGTGATGCCCGATGGCGGCGGGCAGGGCCAAGTCGTCGATGTGCCACTGAGCCCCGTTGGTCAGCCCACGCTTGAGCCGCGGCCGTCCTTGTCGCCGGATCCCTTGCCGTTCCAGTCGATCGAGACCGGCATGGGCGTCACCACCATAGAAGCGCCGACGCCGGCGCCGTCCTCGCCCATGGCGCTTCCCGGCGCCGGCGGCGGCGGCTTGGTACCGCCGGATCAGCCTGCCGCGGTTTCGGGTGGCAGGGAGCCGACCGCGCTGCCGGCCCCCGACATCGTCTATCGCACCGCCAAGGTGAATCGTGCGGATCTGATCGATCAGGGCTTCGTGATGCCCGACGCGGCGATCACTGCGCTCGCGGAGGAATTCCGGATCGTCAAGCGCACCCTGCTCCTCAATGCGATCGGGCCGACCGCGTTGCCCAACGGTCGGCGTATATTGATCTGCTCGGCGCAGGCCAATGAGGGCAAGACCTTCTGTGCGGTGAACCTCGCCCTGTCGATGGCGAACGAGCGCGACATCGAAGTGCTTCTGATCGACGGCGACTTCGCCAAGCCGACCGTGCTATCCACGCTGGGCATCGAAGGGCCGGTAGGCCTGATGGACGCGCTGGGCGATCCCGACATCGATGTCGAGACGCTCGTTATCAAGACCGATGTCGGCAATCTCTCGGTGTTGCCGTCCGGCAAATATACCAACGAGGCGACCGAACTGATCGCCGCCGATCGCACGCGCGTGATCATCGAGCGGCTCTCGGCCAAGCCCAACCGGATCATCCTGTTCGACAGCCCGCCCGCACTCGCGGCCTCGCCGGCCTCCGTGCTCGCCTATCATGTCGGTCAGGTGCTGCTCGTCGTTCGCGCCGACAAGACAGCCGAGGCCGAGTTGCGCGACGCTGTGCTGCTGCTGGGCGGCTGCGAAGAGATCCAGCTTCTCCTCAACGGCGCGCGCTTCGCGCCCAATGCACGACGCTTCGGCAGCTATTATGGATACGAAGCTCCGCGATGAGCAGGGTCACATCGCGAGTGGTTCTGGGCGTCTTCGTGGGGGGGGCCGTTTGCGGTGCGGCCCAGGCGAAGCGTGCGGAATACGGCGCCTTCATGGATATCCAGCAGATCGCCGAGACCCAGCTTCACGGCCCCGGTGCGGACGACGTGACCTATACCGATGTATCGGGCGGAGTGACCGCGCAGGTATCGAATCGCCGCATCGTAGCGAGTGCGAGCTACCGGTTGTCCTATCGCATTCCTGAACTGGGCGAGATCGATAAGAGCTTCGCGCAGGACGGCGTGATGCGGCTTCAGGCGAACGTCATCGACAAGTGGCTGACGATGGAGACAGGGGGAATTGTCACCCGCAGCCGCGTTGATCCCAGCGGTGCCGCGCCTGCTACCAATATCGGCAATCCCAAGAACCTGACGCAGACCTATTCGGCGTTTTTCCAGCCCAATCTGGCGCACCAGATCGGCGAACTCGGCCTGTCGGCCAGCTATCGCTATGCCTATACGCAGAATGAGAGCGGCCAGACGAATACCGGCTCGACCGGGCCACCGACCGACCGGTTCGACAGCTCGATAGCGCAGCAGGCGACGCTGGCGATGGCGATGCAGCAGGGCGCTCTGCCATTCGACTGGCAGCTGAGCGGTGAGTATCGTCATGAAAATACGACCAATCTCGCCCAGCATTTCCGCGCGGTCAGCGTGATCGGCGAGATCAAGCAGCAGCTTGGCCAGTCGCGCGTCGCGCTCGTCGCCAGCGGCGGCTATGAAAAGACGCGCACCTCGCAGCGCAAGGCCCTCATCGATCCGCTCACCGGTTTTCCGGTGCTGGGCAAGGGCGGCAAGTTCGTCGTCGACCCAGCGAGCCCGCGGACGCTCACCTACGACATGGCCGGGCTGATCGGCGATGCGGGGATCATCTGGCGGCCCAGCCGGCGGACCAGGCTGGAAGCTCGGGCCGGCTATCGCTACGGCGGCCTGTCGATCACCGGTCTGATCGAGATGCGGCCGAGCGAGCGGACCGGCCTGACCTTCATCGTTACCGACAAGATCGAAAGCTTCGGTCAGGGCGTATCGGGCGGGATCGCGGCAAGCACCCCGGATCTCAACCTGGGGCAATCGGCCGATCCGACCAGTTCCTATCAGGACTGCCTGTTCGGCAAGGCGGTCGGCAGCGGCAGATGCATCGGGGGTGCGTTGGGTCAGGCGTCGGCGTCCAGCTATCGCGAGCGTGCCGCGAACCTCATTTACTCGCGCCAGTTCCGTTATTGGGCGCTCAGCGGGTCGTTTGGCTATTCACGCCGCACCTATATCGACGATCCTACCTCGCCGGTCTCGCTGGCGGGCGTGGTGGATCAGAGCTTTTTCGGAAATCTCTCTTTCGGCCGGCGTCTGACGCAGACTTCCGGCGTTTCCTTTTCTTTGTCCGGCAACTACTTTATGAACGGTCAGATCGGAGCGTCCGATGTGATGGCTGGTTCGTTTAGCACCAATTATAATCGCTCTTTCGGACGTGGAATTCAGATGCAGGCGAGTGTGGCGGTCGATGGTACCAAGCAGGAGAATATTCCCGCCGACATATCCGGACGTGCCCAGCTTGGCCTGCAGTACAAGTTCTGAGATGAGAAGGAACATCGCATCCGGGCGGGAGGGTCGTTTTGGACCATGATCCCTACGACCTGAGCGACCGGCCGTTTCAGCTGACGCCGGATCCGCGCTTCTATTATGAGAGCGCGACGCATCGGAAAGCCATGACCTATCTCGGCTATGGGCTTGCCCAGGGCGAGGGGTTCATCGTCGTGACCGGCGAGGTCGGGACCGGCAAGACGATGCTCGTCGGCCGGCTGATGGCGACGATCGATCGTTCGCGGCTGACCGCGATCAACCTCGTATCGACCCAGCTCGAGGGCGAGGACATATTGCGTATCGTGGCGCTCGCGCTGGGTGTGGCCACCGATGTCGCCGCCAAGGGGCAGCTGCTCGCACGTATCGAGCGCTTCCTTCATGAACAGGCACGCGGTGGCAAGCGCACCCTGCTGATCGTCGACGAGGCGCAGAACCTGCCGATCTCCGCATTGGAAGAGCTGCGCATGCTCTCCAATTTTCAGTATGGCGGGCAGGCGCTGCTGCAGATATTCCTGCTCGGCCAACCTGAATTCCGCGATGCGCTCGCCCAGCCCCGCTTCGAGCAGCTGCGTCAGCGCGTCATCGCGACCCACCATCTCACCGCGATGGGCGCCGAAGAGGTCGCCCCCTATATCATGCACCGCCTCGCCTGCGCGGGATGGAAGGGGACGCCGCGTTTCACCGGCGATGCCTATGCGGCGTTTCACCGGCTTTCGGGCGGCATCCCCCGCCGCCTGAACATGCTGGCCGGCCGGGTGATGCTGCAGGGCGCGATCGAACGGCTGATCGACATCGACGGCGAAGTCGTGGAGGATGTCGCCGCCGATCTGGCCAGCGAAAGCATCATGCCGGCAGAAGGGCCGCAGCCGCGCGCCCAGGCCATGCCGGCCGCCTGGCCCGAGCAGCCGGGCGTGCCCCCGCCATTGCCGATAGATCCCCCGCCTCCGGTGGCGCCGCCGCCGCCCCGCCCGCCGGGCCTGCCTTCGTACGACAGTTATGCGCCGCCGGAGGACG
>SCUQ01000123.1 GCA_004297635.1 Rhizorhabdus sp.
CAACGGCAGACGCGAACCTTGCGATGGTGATGCCATTCGGCCCAGCAGCGCACCCGATGGCGGCCCCAGTGCCGGTCGCGATGCCCATGCCGATCACGATCCCAGCGTCTGTCATGGTGCCAGCGGCGGTCCTGATGATCCCAGCGACGGTCCTGGTGTTCCCAGCGCCGGTCGTCCCAGCGGTCACGCGCTTCGGCGGCACCGGTGACGCCCATGGTTGCCACGGCCAGGCCGATGGCAGCGAATATGGTCTTGAAATTCATCGTCAGTCTCCTCTCGCCCGGCCCCTGCGGGTGAAAGGAAAACTACGCGCCCGATCCGTTAGTTTCGCTGAACATGGCCTTCATCTGCGGTACAGGATCAGTCGACATCCTCGACATCCACCGTTTCGCCGGTGACGCGTTGGGAGAGCGCGGCCGCCATGAAGCGATCGAGATCGCCGTCGAGCACGTCCGAGGGCGCGGTGGAGGTCGTGCCGGTGCGCAGGTCCTTCACCATCTGATAGGGCTGGAGGACATAGGAGCGGATCTGGTGGCCCCAGCCGATCTCGGTCTTGGCGGCATAGCCTGCCATCGCCTCGGCCTCGCGCTTCTGCAGCTCCTGCTCATAAAGCCGGGCCTTGAGCTGCTTCATCGCCTCCGCCTTGTTCTTGTGCTGCGAGCGCTGATTCTGGCAGGCGACGATGATTCCGGTGGGGACATGGGTGATGCGCACCGCCGAGTCGGTGGTGTTGACGTGCTGGCCGCCCGCGCCGGATGACCGATAGGTGTCGATCTTCAGGTCCTTTTCGAGCACCTCGATGTCGATATCGTCGTCGACCTCGGGATAGACCCAGACGCTGGCGAAGCTGGTGTGGCGCCGCGCCGCAGAATCATAGGGGCTGATGCGGACGAGGCGGTGGACGCCGCTTTCGGTCTTGGCGTAGCCATAGGCATTCTCGCCACGCACCAGCAGGGTCGCGGATTTGATGCCGGCCTGCTCGCCGGCGTGGAAATCGATCAGCTCGACCTTGTAGCCGTGGCGCTCCGCCCAGCGGCTGTACATGCGCTGAAGCATGCCCGCCCAGTCCTGGCTTTCGGTGCCGCCAGCGCCCGAATTGACCTCGATATAGGTGTTGTTGCCGTCGGCCTCGCCTGCCAGCAGCGCGGAAATCTTGTCCTTCTCAGCCCGCTCGGCCAGCGCCGCCAGCGCCTGGACGCCGTCGTCGACCAGGCCGTTGTCGCCTTCCGCTTCGGCCATCTCCATCAGTTCGACGGTATCGTCGCGCTCCTGCTCGATAGACTTGACCGCCGAAACCGCCTCGTCGAGCCGGCGACGCTCGCGCATCACCTCCTGCGCCGCCTTGGCGTCGTCCCACAGCTTTGGGTCCTCGACCCGGTTGTTGAGTTCGTCGAGCCGGCGCAGCGCGCGGTCCCAGTCCAGGAAGCGGCGGACGAGCGCCATCGCCTGGTTGATCTGATCGACACTGGCTTGCGCTTCGGCGCGCATAACGACTTCCTTCTCGAATGCGATGGCAGGACGAACCATCAATCCCGTCTGCTGAGCCTGCTTCAGCATCCACCGTGCCACAGAAGCGGCGATCGGGTTGAAAAGTGGATGCCGAAACGGGTTCAGCATGACGGCGATTTGCAGCCGCCGCCCTAGTAGATGCCGTCCTGACTTTGCAAGAACTCGCTGTCGGTCGTCGCCCGGGCGGCGGGGGGCGCACGCTTGGCGATCTCGTCGCGGCGGATGGTGCGGCGCGGCTCGCTCTCGGGCTTGAAGGCTTCCCAGATCACCGAACTATAATAGCTGCCATCGGGCCAGGCGCCGAACACGCGGCGGCCGGTCTTGCGATCGATCCGGATCATGCGGATGCCCGGCGGGGCCTGGAAGGGGACGACATCCATGCCCTTCATCGCCTTGGCGGCGAAACTGTGGAAGATCGGCGCCGCGATCGTGCCGCCCTGCGCATAACCGCCCATCGAACGGGGATTGTCATAGCCGAGATAGAGGCCACCGACCATGTCGGCCGATCCCCCCACGAACCAGACATTGGTCGGTCCTGACGAGGTTCCGGTCTTGCCGAACATCGGACGGCCCAGATCGCGCAGTACCGTCGCGGTGCCGCGCTCGACGACGCCTTCCATGATGTGGAGCATCTGATACGCGGTCATCGGATCGATGATCTGCTTGGCGCGCAGGCGGGGGCGCGGCATCGGGCGGCCGTCATAACGCGGCATGTTGCATCCTTCGCAGGCGCGCTTGTCGGCGCGCCAGATGATCTTGCCGTTGCGATCCTGGACATAGTCGATCAGCGTCGGCGTCAGCGCGCGGCCCTGGTTGGCGAACATCGAATAGGCATTGACGATCCGCAGCACCGTCGTTTCCCCAGCCCCCAGCGCATAAGCGAGATAGGGCGGATAATCGCCTATCCCCATCAGCTTCGCGGTCTTCACCACCTTGTCCATGCCGATCTGGCTGGCGGTGCGGACGGTCATCAGGTTGCGCGACTGTTCGACGCCCCACCGCATCGTCTGCTGACCGGCATTCTCGCCGGAGAAGTTCCTGAAGCATTTCTGCCCGAGCCGGGCCGACTGGAAGACGCAGAAAGGGCCGTCGATGATGATCGAGGCGGGGGTCAATCCATTGTCCAGCGCGGCGGCATAGACGAACGGCTTGAAGGTCGATCCGGGCTGCCGCATCGCCTGGGTCGCGCGATTGAACGAGGAGCCGCGCGAATCGAAGCCGCCCTGCATCGCCAGCACCTGGCCGCTATGCGGGTTCTGGATGACCATGCCGCCGGAGATATTGGGGATGCTGCGGAGCGACCAGGCGTCGCCGTCGCGCCGGACGACGATGACGTCGCCCGCCTTCAGGAAATCGAAAGCGCGGCCGCCGACGCCGGCTTTCGGCATGGTCGCGCCCCAGCTGGGCAGGATGTCCTTCGAACCATTTTCGAAGCCGATTTCAGCCTGCGAACCCTGTTTCGACAGGACGACCGCTGGAAACCAGTTCGCATAGCCCGCGCCGACATTCAGGCTGGCAAGTTCGCGCGCCCAGTTGCCGTCGATGCCGATCCTGCCCAGCCGCCCGCGCCAGCCGGCCGCCGCCTCGAAGCGGACCAGCCCGTCGCGCAGCGCCCCTTCCGCCGCATCCTGGACCTTGCCATCATAGGAGGTGCGGACCCACAGCCCGCCGGCATAGATGCCGTTGGGGCCATCGGCCGCCGTCTCGCCGTAACGCTCGATCAGCTGACGGCGGACCTCCTCCATGAAATAGCCGCCGACGCTGGCCCGGGGCGCATAGCGCGGCACGATGCCAAGCGGCGTAGCGGCGGCCTCCTGTCGCTGTGCCTCCGTGATGAAGCCGTTTTCCACCATTTGCCGGAGGACATAGTTGCGGCGGTCCAGTGCGCGGTCGGCATGGCGCTCGACCGTGTAGTTGGACGGCGCCTTGGGCAGGATCGCCAGATAGGCGATCTCGGGCAGGGTCAGCGCGCCGACGTCCTTGCGGAAATAGGCGCGGCTGGCCGACTGCACGCCATAGGCATTGCGACCGAGGAATATCTGGTTGAGGTACAGTTCGAGAATCTGCTGCTTGGTCAGCGCCTCCTCGATCCGGAAGGCCAGGATCGCTTCGCGTACCTTGCGCTTGATCG
>SCUQ01000014.1 GCA_004297635.1 Rhizorhabdus sp.
CGCTCGTCGTGGAAGTGATGCGCCATGTGGCGCGCCTTCATCGCGACGAGCGTGGCAATTTCGGCATCACCAATTATTTCTGGGATCGTCTGTTCGGCACCTATTACGAGCGGATCGAGAAGGACCGGAAGAGCGAAACCGTGTTCAACCTGGGCTACACCCCTGAGGTGGCCGAGCGCTATCCCTGGGTCGCGCAGCTGTCGGGTGGCGTCGCCACCGGCCATCCGAGCCAGCGCATCCCGCACTGATGACCGTCACGATACGTCCCGTCGCGAGCAAGGCGGACCGGAAGCGCTTCGTCGATCTCGCCTACACGCTCAATGCGGCCGATCCGCACTGGGTGCCGCCGCTACGGATGGAGGCGCTCGAACTGATCACGCCGGGCAAGAATCCCTTCTACGAGCATGCCGAGCAGCAGTTGTTCCTGGCCGAGCGGGGCGGAGAGCGGGTCGGCCGCATCTCGGCGCATATCGACCATCTCTGGCTGGCGATGCCGGTCGAGCAGGGCGGCGGCCCGGGGATCGGCAATTGGGGCCTGCTCGAAGCCGCCGATCAGGAGGTGGCGACGGCGCTGATCGCGCAGGCCGAAGAATGGCTGCGGGCGAAGGGCATGACCAGCGTGATGGCACCGCTCAGCTGTTCGATCTGGGAGGAGCCAGGCCTGCTCGTCGCGGGGCATGACCACCCGCCGACGGTGATGATGGGGCATGACAATATCGCCTATCAGGGCTGGATCGAGCCGCTGGGCTATACGGGGATCAAGGATCTCCTGACCTATGATCTCGACATCACCAAGGAATTCCCACCCTTCGTTCAGCGGATCATCGCCTCCGGCGAACGCAATCCGCGCATCCGCATCCGCAAGGTCGACAAAAGCCGATTCGACGAGGAGGCCGCGCTGATCCTCGCGATCCTCAACGATGCCTGGTCGGACAATTGGGGCTTCGTGCCGATCACCGCGTCCGAGATCGCCTATACCGGCAGGAAGCTCAAGCCGATCGTCTTCGAGGATCTGATCCGGGTGGCGGAGGTGGAGGGTGAACCGGTCGCCTTCATGATGACCTTGCCCGATCTGAACGAGCTGACCGCCGATCTCGATGGCCGGCTGTTTCCGTTCGGCTGGGCCAAGCTGCTCTGGCGCCTGCGCAAGCCGCAGGTCAGGACGATGCGGGTGCCGCTCATGGGCGTCGTCAAACGGCTTCAGGCGACCCGGCTGGCGAGCCAGCTGGCGGTGATGATGATGGAATATATCCGCCGTGATTCGGTGGTCCATTATGGCGCCTCGCGCGGCGAGATCGGCTGGATTCTCGAGGATAATCAGGGGATGCGTTCGATCGCCGAAACGATCGACAGCCGGGTCAACAAGACCTACCGGATTTACGCGAAGACACTCTGATTCCCCGCCGGGAGCGGGATGGACGAGAAGCATGACGCTCAAGGCCTGGTGGATATTCGTCTGCGCGACCTTTCTGATCTCGGCGATGCCGGGGCCGAACATGCTGCACGTCATGACCCAGAGCATGCGCTATGGCTTCCGCCTGGCAGCCTTCACCATGGCCGGCTGCATGATCGCGCTGCTCAGCCTGTTCGGCTTGTCGGCGATCGGGATGAGCGCTTTGCTATCGGCGCTCCCCCAGCTGCTCACCGCGATCAAGATCGTCGGCGCGCTCTATCTAGTCTGGGTGGGCATCCGCGCCTGGCGGGACGACAACACGCCGATCGAT
>SCUQ01000124.1 GCA_004297635.1 Rhizorhabdus sp.
TGTGATTGATTTGAATGGCATTATTTGGTTTGATCGTATTAATTATTTCGAGACGGTGCCGACCGGCGCGCTGGACATGGCGCTGTTCCTCGAATCGGATCGGATGGGCCACCTGCTCGGCGCGATCGACAAGGCCAAGCTCGATAATCAGCGCGGCGTCGTCCAGAACGAGAAGCGACAGGGCGACAACGAGCCCTATGGACTGGTCGAATATGCGCAGCTCGCGGCGCTGTTTCCCGAAGGACATCCCTACCGCCATTCGACGATCGGCTCGATGGCGGATCTCGATGCCGCCAGCCTCGACGATGTGAAGAACTGGTTCCGCAGCCATTATGGCCCGAACAACGCGGTGCTCGTGCTCGCGGGCGACATCGATGCCGCGACCGCCAGGGCGAAGGCGCAGAAATGGTTCGGCGACATCGCGCGCGGCCCCGAAACGCCGCGGCCCGCCGTCGACGTGCCGACGCTGAAAGGCCCGGTCGATCAGGTGATGAAGGATCGGGTCGCGCAGACCCGCATCTATCGCAACTGGGTGGTTCCGGGCCTCAACGATCCGGACCTGATCCCGCTCGATCTCGGCATGGACGTGCTGGGCGGCCTCGCCTCATCGCGACTCGACAATGCGCTGGTGCGCAAGGCGCGGACCGCCGTGTCGGTGACAGCCGGCGTCCAGCAGTTCGAGAAGATCTCGATCGTGGAGGTGACGGCGGATGTGAAGCCGGGCGTCGATGCGAAGCTGGTCGCGAAACAGCTCGACGATCTGATTGCCGATTTCGTCAAGAAGGGTCCGACGGCCGATGAGGTGCGCCGTGCCGCGACCCGCCAGGTGGCTGGCGAAATCGCCGGGCTGGAGACGGTAGGCGGCTTCAGCGGCAAGGCCGTGACGCTGGCCGAGGGTGCGGTCTATTCGGGCGATCCCGAAAAATACAAGAAGGACCTGCTGGCCGCCGCCGCGGCGACCCCGGCGAGCATCCGGGCCGCCGTCCGGAAATGGTTGGGCCGTCCCGCCTTCCGGCTGGTCGTCGAGCCCGGCGAGCGAACCGAAACCGACATGGCGGCGGCCGGGGGCAGCGCGGTCGCGGCACCTGGCGGCGGCATGAGCCCGCGCTATTATCGCGATCCGAAGATGGAGGGCGGGGCCGCCGCGCCCGGCATCTCGCAGACGATGCAGCCGAAGACCGCCGTCGATCGCTCGTCCTTCCCGAAGGTCGAGGACATCAAGGACCTGACCTTCCCCGCGATCGAGCGCACCACCCTGTCGAACGGCGTGCAGGTGGTCTTCGCGCGGCGGACCACGGTTCCGACGGTGCGGTTGTCGATCTCTTTCGATGCCGGCAATGCCGCTGATCCGAAGGCCAAGCTCGGTACGCAGGGCCTCATGCTCTCGCTGCTCGATGAGGGGGCGGGCAAACTCGACTCGATCGGTATCGCCGAAGCGCAGGAACGGCTTGGCGCGCAGATCAGCGCATCGG
>SCUQ01000125.1 GCA_004297635.1 Rhizorhabdus sp.
GGGTGATCGCGCCGACCGTCGAGCTGGTGAAGCGGCTGCATGCCCGTCACCCGCAGGTGCCGGTGATCGGCTTTCCCAAGGGCGCGGGCGGCAAGCTGCCGGCCTATGCGCGCGAGACCGGCGTCGACGCCATCGGGCTCGACGAGACGGTCGATCCGGTCTGGGCCGATGCGAACCTCCCCGATGGATTGCCGGTGCAGGGCAATCTCGATCCGCTGGCGCTGATCGCGGGCGGCGCGCCGCTCGATGCCGCGATCGATGCGATCAGAGGGGCTTTCCCGGCCCGCCCGCATGTGTTCAACCTGGGACATGGAATCCTGCTCGACACGCCGATCGCCCATGTCGAGCAGCTGCTCGCGCGCATCCGGAGTTAGACGGCCATGACGGGTTTCCTGGGTAATGCCTATCTCTGGGTGAAGGCGGCGCACGTCATCTTCGTGATCTTCTGGATGGCCGGGTTGTTCATGCTGCCCCGCTTCTTCATCTATCATCACGCCGCCGCCCCGGGATCGGCCGAGGACCGCGCCTGGATCGAGCGCGAGCGGCGGCTCCGCTCGATCATCATCACCCCGGCGATGGGCTTCGTATGGCTGTTCGGACTGATGCTCGCTTTCGACCAGAATCTGTGGATGGTGCCCTGGTTTCAGGCGAAGTTCGCCACCGTCTTCCTGTTGTCGGGCTATCATGGCTGGGCGGTGGGCTATGGCAGGCGGATGGCCGCCGGTTATCGCGCGCCTTCGGACAAGGCGCTGCGCTTCATGAACGAGGTTCCCGGAATCGCGACCGCGATCATCGTCATCCTCGTGATCGTGCGGCCGTTTTGAAGCACCGGCTTCACGCCATCGTCCTGGCCTTGCTGCTGCCCGCCATGCCGGCGATGGCGCAGTCCAAGGATGATATGACGGCGCTGCGCTGCATCCTCGTCACCGGATCGCTTGCCGACAGCGCCGACCGGGAACTGGCGCGGAACGGCGCGATCGGATCACTGTTCTGGCTCGGCCGGCTCGAACCGCGGCTGACCGAGAAGCAGATCGAGACCGGCGGTGCCAAGGCCGCCGAGCAGCTTCGCGATGTCGATATCAACGCCGAACTGCAGACATGCGGCGCGGAAATGGCCCGCCAGGGCGAGATCGTCGAGCGTGTGGGCAAGGCTCTGCAGGAGAAGGGACTTACCCCGAAAATCCGTTAGCGCGGTTTCGGGGGGGGGGCGGAATCGTCTGCCGGTTTGGCAATCGTGCGGCAATCGGCGGAGCGGCCGCTGCGCTGCGATCGGATCGATAACCGCCCGCGCTGGGATCCGGGGTGCTTGACTTGAATCCGGCCCGCGCCTACGTCGGGCACAGAACAGGCCCGCCATTCGAGCTGGGTACCTTTCCCCATTTTACATAGTCGTTGCAGCGCGCGTTTCGCCGCCAGATCCCCCCGAACAGCATAAACCCCAGGAATCCCTCGATGCACCTCAAGGACCTCAAGAAGACCATCCCCGCCGATCTCGTCACCATGGCGGAGGATTTGGGAGTCGAGGGCGCGTCGACGATGCGCAAGCAGGACCTGATGTTCGCGATCCTCAAGGCCGAGGCCGAGAATGGCGAGCAGATCATGGGTGAGGGCACGATCGAGGTTCTCCCCGATGGGTTCGGCTTCCTGCGGAGCCCGGAAGCCAATTATCTCGCCGGCCCCGACGATATCTATGTATCGCCCAACCAGGTCCGCAAGTTCGGCCTGCGCACCGGCGACACCGTCGAGGGTGAGATTCGCGCGCCCAAGGACGGTGAGCGCTATTTCGCGCTGACCCGGCTGATCTCGATCAATTTCGACGATCCCGACGTCGTCCGCCACCGCGTCAATTTCGACAATCTGACGCCGCTTTATCCCGACGAGAAGCTGACGCTCGACAATCTCGATCCGACCGTCAAGGACAAGTCGGCCCGGGTGATCGACATCGTCGCGCCGCAGGGCAAGGGTCAGCGCGCGCTGATCGTGGCGCCGCCCCGGGTCGGCAAGACGGTGCTGCTGCAGAATATGGCCAAGGCCATCACCGACAATCATCCCGAAGTGTTCCTGATCGTGCTGCTGATCGACGAGCGGCCCGAGGAAGTGACCGATATGCAGCGTTCGGTGAAGGGCGAGGTCATCTCCTCGACCTTCGACGAGCCCGCCCAGCGCCACGTCCAGGTCGCCGAGATGGTGATCGAGAAGGCCAAGCGCCTCGTCGAGCACAAGAAGGACGTGGTGATCCTGCTCGACTCGATCACCCGGCTCGGCCGCGCCTACAACACCGTCGTCCCCTCGTCGGGCAAGGTGCTGACCGGCGGCGTCGACGCCAATGCGCTGCAGCGGCCGAAGCGCTTCTTCGGCGCGGCGCGCAACATCGAGGAAGGCGGATCGCTCTCGATCATCGCCACCGCGCTGATCGACACCGGCAGCCGCATGGACGAGGTGATCTTCGAGGAGTTCAAGGGCACCGGCAATTCCGAGATCGTGCTCGACCGCAAGGTCGCCGACAAGCGCATCTTCCCGGCGATGGACGTCGGCAAGTCCGGCACCCGCAAGGAAGAGCTGCTGGTCGACAAGGGCAAGCTCAGCAAGATGTGGGTGCTGCGCCGCATCCTCATGCAGATGGGCACGATTGACGCGATGGAGTTCCTGCTCGACAAGATGAAGGATTCGAAGACCAACGAGGATTTCTTCGACTCGATGAATCAGTAGGAGCATCCATTGGCTGCGATGTCCGATTCCACGGCTGTAACAGCTTTCTCGAAATCGTTCCGGTAGGGGGCTGGGCTTTGGGGGGCCTGACCGACTGGACCTATCGGCAATTCTGGCGGAGCGAGGAGCATCCCTATCGCCGCCTGCGCCGCCGTCTGCTCGCGCTGGCGGCGCCGGGGATGACGATCCTCGACGCGGGCTGCGGCCATACCGCCCCCAATCTTCAGGAGCTGCGCGAGAGCGGCGCGGATCTGATCGGTATCGATCTGGTCCGTCTCGAGCCGCAGCCGGGCATGGAGCTGATCGAGGCGGACCTGGCGAAGGTGCCGCTGGCCGATGCCAGTGTCGACCTGATCTATTCGCGATCGGTGATGGAGCATGTCGTCGATCCCGACGGGGTCTATGGCGAAAGCGCGCGACTGTTGAAGCCCGGCGGGCGCTGGATCTTCCTAACCGCCAATCGCTGGGACTATGTATCGCTGGTTTCGCGGATGACGCCCAACCGTTTTCATGCCGCGATCGTCCGCCGCTTCGAGGGCCGCGACGAGATCGACGTCTTCCCGACCGCATACAAGACCAATGACCGCGGCCAGATCGCCCGTCATGCCGCAGCGCATGGCTTCACCATCGAGACATTCGAGCGGCACGGACAATATCCGGCGATGTTCTACCGGGTCGGCCCGCTGTTCCTGCTGGCCACGCTCTACGAGAAGCTGATCATGAAGATCGGCTTCCTCGCGCCGCTGCGGGGCTGGCTCTATGTCGAGCTGGTGAAGCGCTAGAGCATTTTGAAGTCAGGTGGACTCACCTGATGGCTCGCGAGATACGGACAACGAACAACTCCAGTCCAAGCGGCGGTTCAGGCGCGTGTCCGATCGGTGCGCGCCGTGACATGCCCGGCGATGGCCTCGGCCGCGCGTTCTGAGGCGTTTTGCGCGGGGTCGTCGAAGGTTTCCGCGAAGCCCTGTATCTGTGCGGCGCGAAAATCCGGATGGCGCGCGCGGGCGGCATCGACCGCCTCGATGATCTTGCCGGCGTCGCGGATCACCGGGCCGAACCGCCAATGGGCGTAATTCTCGTCGCCCTGCCAGTCGACGCCATGGGCGTCCAGGAACAGGCAGGGACGCGGCCGGCGGAGGAATTCATAGACCTGGCTGCTGACATCGCCGAGATAGATGTCGGCGATGTCGGTGTAGCTCATGTCGATCGACCGGTCGCTGCCGGTGTCGATCAGGATGCGCGGGTTATCGCGATGGGCGTCGAACAGCGCCTGCCATTTGGTGCGCGCCTGCTTCGTGTCGAACAGCCGGACATGCGGCGCCAGGATCAGATTGTAGCTGTCCTGCCGGGCGAAGGCTTCGACCACCGCGGGGCCGAAGCGGTGCCATGATCCCAGCGCCGAGAAGTGCGGGTTATAGAGGACGATCGGGCGCGTATCGCCCGGAAAGGGAGCCCAGCCGGCTGTCCGGGCAGCATCGGCAGCCTCGAACTTCGGATAGCCGACGACGGCATGCGCACCCTCGCGGATCAGGCCCTCGCGCAGCATCCGGCGGCGATGCTTGTCGCCCGCCATCAGCACGAAGTCGAAATGACGGATGCGCGGATCGAAGCCCGCCGCGCGGTCGCCCGCGCCATGATCGAGATGGATGAAGCTGGGGCCGCGTAGCCCCGCCGACTTGAGGATGATGCTGGTCCGCTCCGGCAGCGCGATCGCATCGAACCGGCCAAGCTGGCGGGCGAAGCGGGCAAGCGTCAGCAGCTTTGGCGGCACCTGCCCGCCGGTGATCCACCGCGCCGCTTCGAGCAGCGCCGAACGAGGGCGGACATATTGGATCGGTGCGCCGCCGAGCCGGCCGGCAAGCAGCTCGGCATAGCGGATGTGATCCCGCGCCGGCGACATCACGCTGACTTCGAATCCCGGGCGACGGGCGAGGGCCACGGCCGTGGATATGCCGTGCAGCAGCTGGTGCCGCTGCGCATTGAAGAAAAAGCAGACGCGCAGATCGCGCACGCCGGCCGCCTGTGTCGAACGCGCCATCAAATCCCACCTCGATCGCCGGCCAGCGGCCGGTGACATGATCACCCTGTCCATAGCATGGAAAACCATGGGGAATAGGCGGCTGCGCCCGGATCATCCGCACCGGTGATCCGACGCGTCCGATACCGATCGATGCCGGTCGGAATCAGCCATGCCACGGTAACAGGCTCGACAGCGGCGCGGGTTTGGCTAGGTAGATGGCATGCTAGACCTGTGGAATCATATCGTCGCCGATTTCTCGAATATCGGCAGCCCCGCGGCCCTCTCGGCCTTTGCCCAGGTGCTGATGATCGACATCATGCTGGCCGGCGACAATGCGATCGTCGTCGGCGCGCTTGCCGCCGGGCTGCCCGCGGATCAGCGGCGCAAGGTGATCCTGATCGGCATCATCGCCGCGCTGGTGCTGCGCATCGTCTTCGCGGTCAGCGTCAGTCTGTTGATGAGCATCATCGGTCTGGTCTTCGCAGGCGGCCTGCTGCTGCTATGGGTGTCGTGGAAGATGTTCCGCGAGATCCGCCATGCCGGCATGGCCCCCGGCGACGATCCGACCGAGCATGACGGCATCCCCCAGACCAAGACCTTCCTCGGCGCGGCCTGGGCGGTGGCGGTGGCC
>SCUQ01000126.1 GCA_004297635.1 Rhizorhabdus sp.
GCGCGACGGGGGCGGCGAGCTCGATATGGCCCATCCGCTCGCGGCGGACCTTCGAGACGGTGACCTCGACGCCGCACTTCTCGCAGACGATGCCCTTGTACTTCATCCGCTTGTACTTGCCGCACAGGCATTCGTAATCCTTGATCGGACCGAAGATGCGCGCGCAGAACAGGCCATCACGCTCGGGCTTGAACGTGCGATAGTTGATGGTTTCCGGCTTCTTGATCTCGCCGAAGGACCAGCTGCGGATGCGCTCCGGGCTGGCGATGCCGATCTGGATCTGGTCGAAGGTTTCGGGCTTCGCGATCGGATTGGCGAAATTGGTCAGTTCGTTCATGTTTCCGTCCCTCTACAGGGTCAAATCTCTGGGCGAAGGAGAGGGCGCCGGCCTGGGGCCGGCACCCCGACCATCACTCCGCGGCCTCGGCGATGCCATCGTCCTCGGACGTGTCCTCGATCGAGGACAGTTCGACGTTGAGGCCCAGCGACCGCATTTCCTTGACGAGCACGTTGAAGCTCTCGGGGATGCCGGCTTCGAACGTGTCGTCACCCTTGACGATCGCCTCATAGACCTTGGTGCGGCCGACGACATCGTCGGACTTCACCGTCAGCATCTCCTGCAAGGTATAGGCGGCGCCGTAGGCCTGGAGCGCCCAGACCTCCATTTCGCCGAAGCGCTGGCCGCCGAACTGCGCCTTGCCGCCCAGCGGCTGCTGGGTGACGAGGCTGTACGGCCCGATCGAGCGTGCGTGGATCTTGTCGTCGACAAGGTGGTGGAGCTTCAGCATGTAGATGTAGCCCACGGTCACCTTGCGGTCGAACTGATCGCCGGTGCGGCCGTCGAACAGCTCGACCTGGCCGCTCTCGTCGAGACCCGCCAGCTTGAGCATCGCCGCCACATCGGCCTCGCGCGCACCGTCGAACACCGGCGTCGCCATCGGCACGCCATTCTTCAGCACCATCGCCATCTCGACGATCTGGTCGGTCGTACGCGCGTCGATCTCGGCATGATACTGCTCGCCATAGACCGTCTTCAGCCGCTCGATGACCGCCGTCGGCGGGGTCGATGCGGTCGGTTCGGGATTGGCTTCGCGCCAGCCCTCCAGCGCCTCGGTGACCTGCTTGCCCAGGCCGCGCGCGGCCCAGCCGAGATGGGTCTCGAAGATCTGTCCGACGTTCATGCGGCTCGGCACGCCCAGCGGGTTGAGCACGATGTCGACCGGAGTGCCGTCCTCCAGGAACGGCATGTCCTCCTGCGGCAGGATGCGGCTGATCACACCCTTGTTGCCGTGGCGGCCGGCCATCTTGTCACCCGGCTGCAGCTTGCGCTTCACCGCGACGAACACCTTGACCATCTTCGGCACGCCCGGCGGCAGCTCGTCGCCGCGCTGCAGCTTCTCGACCCGGTCCTCGAACTTCTTCACGATCAGGCTGACGGCTTCGTCATACTGCGCCTTCACCGCTTCGAGGTCGGCCTGGACGGCGTCGTCGGCGACGGCGAACTTCCACCATTCGCGCTTCTCGACCTCATTCAGCAGCTCGTCGTTGATCTCCGAGCCCTTCTTGATGCCCTTGGGCGCGGCGGTCGC
>SCUQ01000127.1 GCA_004297635.1 Rhizorhabdus sp.
GCGCACCGCCCACAGGATCACATCACCCTGGAAATGGCGCCACTTGAAATCCGTCATCGTTCCGTCCGTCCAATCTCCGCCAAGCATGCTCAAGCTTCACGATTTTTGCAACAGAGCCTCCGCGCGCGATACTGGGTCGGCGCGGTGCCGAAGCGGCGACTGAAGGCGCGGGTGAAGCTGGCATTGTTGAGATAGCCGCAGCGATAGCCGACCGATGCGACCGGCAGGTCGGTCGACAGGAGCAGCATCTTCGCACCCTCGAGCCGTTTCTCGGCCAGCGCATCGGCGATCGAACAGTCGAACATGTCGCGGAAACCGCGGGTCAGCTTGGCGCGGTTGAGACCGCAGGCGCGCGACAGCGTGTCGAGCGTCAGCTTCTCCGCCCAGCGCTCGTCGATCATCGACCTTGCATTGAGGATGCGGCGGCTGTCCTCCTGTGACAAATGGCTCTCCCCCAGCACCGGAACCAGCGCGCTGTCCCCGATCAGGCGCAGCGTATCGCACAGCAATTCGATGCTCTTGGCGAGACGGTAGGGCTCGCGCGCGCCTTCGGGCATGTCGCAGTCGCGGATGGCCAGGGCGATCTCGCGCAGTTCGCGGGTGATGTGGAAGGCGCCGTCGCGCCCCTCGGGCAGCGCGCCGAACAGCCGCTCGATCGCCGAGGCGGAGACGATCAGGAGAAGCTGGTCGTCGCCGAGCGTCGCGGCGGAGGGATCGGCATGCCAGCGGACCGTGGCAGGGGTACCGACGCAGCCGAGCGTGTAGCTGAGCGCAACCGGTTCGGCCGGCCAGGGGCGTTGCGGCAACGCGCCCGCGCCTACCATTGCCGCCATCTCGTGGGAGACCTGTACCCAGTCCCGCTCGACCATCCAGCGCATCCTCTCATCCTATCGAGGAAAAGCTAGACCTTCCTGATAGGTTTGTCGAGACCTATCAGAAAGGTAAAGGTCATGTGGCGAGCGAGGTCGAATCGCGCGGCGCGTGGCGCATCGCCAGGGGGAAGGCGAGCGAGGCGATCGCCGTGATCACGACGCCGACGATCGCGAGCGCGGTGCCCAGATGGCTCTCCCCGCCCAGCAGGCCGCTGACCAGCGTGATCAGCGGCGGCGCCACGCCGAAGCCGAGGACGCCGGCCAGCGCCACGAACAGCCCAATGCAGAATCCGCGCAGCTCGTTGGGCAGCAGGACCGTGATGGTGACGCCGACGATCAGCCCGGCGGCTGTGCCGCAGAACAGGAAGAGCCCGAGCATCAGCGCGAAACTGGGCACGTCGGGGGCGAGCGGGAAAAGTGACATCGGCACCGACAGGGTCGTCGCCGCGATCGCGCCGATCAGGATGCCGCCACGGCGCGGAAGGCGATGGCCCCAGTCGGCGACAAGACCGCCCAGGATCGATCCGATCACGCCGGCGGCGAAGACGACCAGGCCCATCCACTGGGCGAACTGATCGGGCTGGAGCCCATAGCTGCGGCTCAGCACCGGCGCGGCCCAGATGCCGGCGGCGGTATCGATCATCGCGACCGAGAGCTGGCCGGCGAACAAGGGAAGGATGAAGGCACGCCGGTCCCAAAGTTCGCGCATCGCGACCGAGAAGGGAGCATCGGCGCCCGCGACCGTCTCGCGCCGGGCCGGCTCGCGGACGAACAGCAGCGGCAGGCACACGATCACGCCGATCGCGGCCACGGCGAGATGGACCCCGCGCCAAGGCGCGACCGGGCCGATCCATGCGGGAAGCACCATCGTGCCGAGCATGCCGAACAGCCAGCCGCCCAGCGCGAACGCACCCGCGCTGCCGCCCCATTTGCCGAGCGTCAGGACCAGCATCGCGCTGCCGCGCTGGGTCGGCGGGCACATGTCGGCCGCGATCGAGATAGCGGCGGTGACCGAACAGAAGCCGCCCACCGCGACGAACATCCGGGCGATGAACAGCCCGGTGACGCTGTCGGCGAAGGCGGTCAGCACCAGCCCGATCGTCCAGCCGAGCACCAGCAGGAGCAGGAGCCGCATCCGGTTGCTGCTGTCGACCAGTCGTCCGATCGGCACCGCCAGCACGGCGAGCGGCGCCGCCGCGCCCACGCCCTGGATGAAGCCGAGCTGGTTGTCTGTCAGGCCCAGTTCGGCCTTGGCGGCCTCCTGGACGATGCTGAAAAGGAAGATCGACATCGTGCCGATGGCCAGCGCCAGCGCCAGGGCGAACAGCGCGGGCAGCGCGGCGGACAGGCGCGGTTCGGCGCGCGTTGGGTCAGGTGCGAGGGGCAAGGAACCTCCTGAGGGCCGACTGGCTGAGCTGCCGCGCCTGCCGGCTGACATAGGCGTCGGCCTGCAGTTCGAAGGCGTGGAAGGCTCCGGGAAAAAGATGGAATTCGATCGGCACGCCTGCGCGGGCGAGGCGGCGCGCATAATCGAGATTCTCCTCCAGGAAGAGATCGAGCGCTCCGGCGTAGAGGAAGGTCGGCGGCAGGCCTGACAGGTCGGTCGCGCGGGCGGGCGCCGCATAGGGCGAAACGTCGGCGCCGCCGGGCGCATGGCCGAGCAGGGCTTCCCAGCCGAAGCGGTTCTTTTCCGGCGTCCAGACATATTCGCCGACGAAGGGATGGGGTTCGGCGCCGCTGCCGTTGCGATCGTCGAGCATCGGATAGATGAGCTGCTGGAAGGCGAGGGGATATTCGCCGCGGTCGCGCGCCAGCAGCGCCAGCGCCGCGGCAAGGCCGCCGCCCGCGCTTTCGCCCATCACGCCGATCCGGGCCGTATCGAAACCCTGTTCGGCGGCGTTGGCGAAGACCCAGGCAAGGCCGGCATAGCAGTCCTCGATCGAGCCGGGAAACACGGTCTCGGGCGCGAGCCGATAGTCGACCGAGACGATCGCGCAGTTCAGCTCGATCGCCAGCGGCCCGTTGGACATGTCCCCCTGATCCGCGGTGCCGGCGACAAAGCCGCCGCCATGGATGTGATAGATGACGGGAAGCGGGGCGGCGGCCGCGTCCTTCGGTCGCAGGACGCGCAGCTGGATGTCGGGGCCCCCCGCAGGGCCGGCGACGGTCTTCACCTCGATCGCCGCGTCGGTCTGCGCCGGCGGCAGCATCGCCCTCAACTGCTCGCGCAGCGCAGGCAGGCTTTCGCGGCTGAGCTCGCTGTCCGGAAACTGCTCCAGAACGGGCAGGAGTTCGGGGTCGACGAGGTGGCGGCTGTTCACGGGCAGATCCTTTCCAGCGGACATGACGGAGGCCCGGACGGAACCGGGCCTTCGTTCAAAGCTGGAATATCTTGCCGGGGTTGAACAGGTCCTTCGGGTCGATCGCACGCTTGATCAGCCGCATCATTTCGACCGCGTCACCCAGTTCGTCGACGAGGAACTGCTGCTTGCCCAGACCGATGCCATGTTCGCCGGTACAGGTGCCGTCCATGGCGAGCGCGCGGGCGACGATCCGGTCGTTGAGTGCCTCGACCTCGATCATCTCCTCCGGCCTTTTGGGATCGATCGCGAAGATCACGTGGAAATTGCCGTCGCCGACATGGCCGAGGATCGTCGAGGGTACCGACGACGTCGCAAGATCTTCCTTGGTCTCGACGATGCATTCGGCGAGGCGGCTGATCGGCACGCAGACGTCGGTGGTCCAGCCGACCGCGCCGGGGCGCTGGTTGACCGCGGCGTAATAGGCCTCGTGCCGCGCTTTCCACAGCCGGTTGCGTTCTTCGGGCAGGTTCGACCAGAGGAACTCGCCGCCGCCATTATAGCCGGCGATCTCGCGCACCGTCTCGACCTGCTCCTCGACATAGCGTTCGGAGCCGTGGAATTCGAACAGCAGGGTCGTCTTTTCGGGATAGTCGAGCTTCGAATAGGCGTTGCAGGCCCGAACCTGCGCATCGTCGAGGATCTCGATCCGCGCGACCGGCACGCCGATCTGGATCGACTGGACGACGGTGTCGACCGCGCCCTTGAGGGTCTCGAAGGAGCAGACCGCCGAGGAGATCGCCTCGGGAATGCCGTGCAGGCGCAGGGTGATCTCGGTGATGATGCCCAGCGTGCCTTCGGCGCCGATCATCAGACGGGTCAGGTCGTAGCCCGCCGCCGACTTGCGCGCCCGGCGCGCGGTACGGATCACCTTGCCGTCGGGGGTGACGACGCGCAGCGACAGGATCGCCTCGCGCATCGTACCGTAGCGCACCGCGTTGGTGCCGGACGCACGGGTCGACGCCATGCCGCCGATGGTGGCGTTGGCCCCGGGATCGATCGGGAAGAACAGCCCCTGGTCGCGCAGATGTTCGTTGAGCTGTTCGCGCCGCACCCCCGCCTGGACGGTGCAGTCGAAATCCTCCTGGTTCACCTCGAGGATCGCGTTCATCTCCGACAGGTCGATCGTGAGGCCGCCCTTGACCGGGGTGACGTTGCCCTCGAGCGAGGTGCCGGCGCCGAAGGCTATGATCGGTACCTCGGCGGCGACGCACAGCCTGACCAGCGCCGCCACCTCTTCGGTCGAGCGAACGAAGGCGACCGCATCGGGCAGCACCGGATCGAAATGGGTCTCGCTCGACCCATGCTGGAGGCGGATCGCCTCCCCGGTGCCGAGCCGGTCGCCGACCACCGCACGAACCTCGTCGAGGAAGCCCGTGGGCAGCGGCTTGCGGTCGAAATTGGGCAGGGGCGCGGTCATGGCCTGTCTCAATATTTGAAGGAGGCGCGGACGCCGTAGCGACGACGATCCCCGATGATGCCCAGGTCGGAAGCCGGCAGGCCCGCGAGCAGGAGCGCCGTCTTCTCGATGTAGCTCTCGAAATACTTCTTGTTGAGCAGGTTGTTGCCGAAGATCGCCAGCTCGAACGGACCGGTCTTGTAGGTGATCGAGCCGTTGACCAGCGCATAGCCCTTCAGGAAGGTCGGCGTGGTCTCGTTGAGCGTCCCGGCGAGGCGCTTGCCCTTGCCCTGCACGCCGGCGCTGAAGGTCAGCGTGTCGTCGCCGATCGGCACGGCATAGTCGCTCGACAGGCTGAACATGATGTCCGGCTGGAAGGTGAGGCGGTCGCTCGAAAGCGTGCGGCCGGTGACGGCGGTATAAGGCGAACTGTCCGTCAGGCGGGCGTGCATGTAGGTGAGGCTACCGCTGATCGTCCATTGCTGGGTCGGCCGCACCAGCCCTTCGAGTTCGACGCCGTAGCTTTCGACATCGCCGCTGTTCAGGTCGACCGTGACGAGGCCGGAGGGGAGAGCCGGCGCGACCGAGTTGGGGCCGATATAATCCTTATAGTCGTTGTAGAAGACTGCGGCCGACAGCGAGAGCGCGCGGGTCGAATATTTGGTCCCGGCCTCGTACGTCCAGGCGGAGTCGCCCTTGTAGGTCTGGAATGGCGCGTTGGGGGCGTTGAAGCCACCGCCACGATAACCGCGCGCCACCGAGGCGTAGCTCATCATGCTGGTGTTCCAGTGACGGGTCACGGTCAGCTTGGGCTGGACCTGATCCGATTTGAGGCTGGCATCGGGGAGCGCCGCCCCATTGACGGTGCCCGAAGCCTTGCGGCTTTCATGGTCGTACCGCAGGCCGAGGGCCACTTCCCAATCGATGTTGGGCTTCCAGAATAGCGTGCCGAACGCGGCGTAGGTATTTCCCACGCGCTTGTCGGTCTGCCGTACCACGGCATTTCCGGCGATGACGATAGTGCGCGCCAGCGAGGCCGAGGTCGTTTCGCGGCTGTAGAACAGGCCGAACAAGGTCGAGATCTGGTCGCTCAAGTCGCTGTCGAGGCGAAGCTCGGTCGTTGTCGTGCGCAGGCGGTCGCGGCTGTTGTCGCGGACCGCGTTCAGCGGGCCGAAGTCGGCGTCCGAGTCCGGCGAAACGGTGTTGCGCAGGTCATAGGCTGCCTGAAGGGTCAGCTTGCTGGCGAGTGCTTCGATCGGGGTTTCGATCTTCGCATTGACGCCACGATATTTGTAATTGGCGACACCCAACGCGTTGAACTGGTTGGTGCGCAGATAGTCGGTCGGGCCGGTGACGCGGGCATAGAGGAAATCGGTGCCTTTCACCCAGTCATAATAGCCGCCGATGGTGATCGTCAGGTCTTCGGTTGGCGTCGCGCGGATGGTGGCGTTGATCGAGTCGGTGTTGAACTTGTTCGACTTGCCGCCGATTATGACGTTGTTGATGAAGCCGTCCTGTTCGCGGTGCGACCCGGCGACACGGACCGCCAGCTTGTCTTCGACGATCGGTCCGGCCACCGAAGCGCCGACCTGCCAGGCGTTGTCGGGGCCGGCATAGCTCGCCATGCCGCGCGCTTCGAAGACGTTGCCCGGCTGGCGGGTAATGACGTTGATCGCGCCGCCGAGCGTATTCTTGCCGTAGAGCGTGCCCTGCGGGCCGCGCAGCACCTCGATCCGTTCGACGTCGTTCAGCGGGTTGTTGAGATAGGCGGTGTTGGGACGATAGATGCCGTCGACAAACAGGCCGACACCCGGCTGCACGGTGCTGACGATGGTGACGCCGACGCCGCGGATCGACACGAAGGCGCGGGCGGCACCATCGCTGTTGATGTTCAGACCCGGCGACAGAAGGGCTGCCTCGCGGACCGAGTTGATGCTGCGCTTCGCCAACACGTCGCCGGAAACGGCGGTCACCGCGACCGGAACGTCGAGAAGGGTTTCGTTGCGCTTGCGGGCGGTGACGATGATGTCCTGATCGCCGGTCGCTTCCTCGGCCGCGGCGGGGGCGGCCTGCTGCGCGACGGCCGACGAGGCGGCGAGCGCGACGAACGCACATCCCGAGACGAGCATGGTGGTGAAGCGCATCTGTGGTCCTCTCCTGAAACGCGCCGACCTTTGATGATCTGGCGCCAACCAATGAAGAGGACCTATCCGATAGCTTATCTTTCAGAAAGGTCCTGATGCACCGCCGGCTTTGCCGATCGGCTCGGACAATTGACCGGCCCGATCAAGTGTCTGAAATCAAGGAAGAAAGGTCGCCGCCGGCAGGCGTGGTTCGGAACGGGCGAGTCCGTCCGAAATCGAATAGACCAGCCTTTTCTCGCGGTCGAACGGCGACCAGGGCAGGTTGCCGTCGCGGGCGAAGTCGACCCAAAGCCGATGCATGCGATCGGCGAGCTGCTGCGGCGGGGCTTCCCCGACCAGGCCCTGCGCGCCCGTCGCGGTCGCGAGCGTGTCGAACACGAAGGGCAGTTCGACCGCGTGGCAGGAGCCGAGCTCGCCCTTGAAGGCGGGCGAGCGCCAGTCGAACTCGTACATATGCGTCCGGCCCTGATGCTCCTCGGCGAAACGGCGCGCGGGCCAGCGGAAGACGAGGTCGTTCATCGCGTCGGTCAGCGCCTGTCCGGGCTTCACGCCATGCTTCCCCAGGCCATAGGCCTTGAGCACCCTGCGCGCGCCCGGTTGCGATCGGCTGAGCAGGAATGTCGCGAGCAGGCCACCGATCTTGTCGCGCACCCCGGAGGGGACGAGGAAGAGATTCATCTCCTCCGCATTGGTGCCGATCAGGACCTCGACATCGCTCCCCGCGCCGCGCCGCAAAGCTTCGAGCGGTTGGAGCGGAAGGACGTCGTCGCCATGGACGGGCATGAAGCGACTGAGGCCGAACATCGGCTCATGCCCCCTCGAATCGCGCAGGTCGATCCGCGCGGTCGGCGCCGATATCTGCTCGACCGCGTCGAGCGCATCGCCCGGCGCCACGCTGGCGAAGCCGGCCCGGTCGGGCGTCACCCGCAGCAGCTTGGCCAGCTTCTTGACCAGTCGCTGCATCACCGGGATCTCGCGGGTCATGCCGGCATGGCCGCTCTGGATGATAGCGCGGCGGAACAGGCCTTTGGCGAGCGGGGAAGCGATCAGGTCGGCGATCGCCATGGCGCCCGCGGACTCGCCGAACACCGTGATATTGCGCGGATCGCCGCCGAATGCCGCGGCATTCGCGCGCACCCACTGCAGCGCTGCGATCATGTCGCGCAGGCCCAGATTGGTGGGCACGCCCGGGATTGGAAGGAAGCCGTCGATGCCCATGCGGTAGTTGATCGCGAAACAGACCAGACCGGCGCGGGCGAAGGCGGCGCCGTCGCTGATCGACACGTCCTTGCTGCCGATCACGAAGCCGCCGCCGTGGATCCACACCATCACCGGCCGGCCGCCGCCATTGGCCTCGGGCGTCCAGATATTGGCCGACAAATAATCGTCGCCCTGAACCCAGCCGCTGCCGATCAGCGGTGTGACGTCGAGGCCGGGGAATGCCTTGACCCGATGGGGGGCGTTGGGGCCGGGGTCGACCGCGTCGCGCACGCCTTCCCAGGGTTCGGCGGGCGCGGGGGCGGCGAAGCGACGGTCGCCCACCGGCGCGGCCGCATAGGGAACGCCGCGGAAGCGGCGAACGCCCGCTTCGATTGTTCCCCGCACCGTTCCAGCGGTCGTGTCGACGATCGCTCTAGCCATCATGATCTCCTGCACATTTTCGTTCTACCTAACGCATATACGCACCACGGTGCCCGCTATTGCAGTGTGCAGACCGGCTCTATCTGGATGCGCCCCGTCTTGCGGGCCGGAACTTCGGACGCTCCCCGGCGTCGAACGGCGGGACGCTAGGCTCGTTTCGGGCACCGCTTGAAATTGCGGGTCCGCGTTTCCTTATTACGGGGGAGCGGCCGTGCCCCACGGCACACCCCCGGCCGCCGAGAGAGGACGTCACATGAATTCTGGCCGATCGCGGGATTGGATGTGGGCGGAAGCCGTCGACCTGATCGACCGCGTGCAGCGCCTGCATCAGCAGGCCTTCGCCCCGTCGCGGGCGAGCGGCGGCGCGCCCAGTTGGGAGCCGCCGGCCGACATGCTCGAGACCGAGGGCGAACTGCTCGTGCTCGTCGCGCTGCCCGGGGTCGACCTCGACCAGACCGAGGCGTTCATCGACGACGGCGTGCTGGTCGTCCGCGGCTACCGGATCCTGCCTCCCGAACTGCGCATCGCCAAGATCCATCGGCTCGAACTCCCGCAAGGCCGGTTCGAACGACGCCTGCCGCTGCCGCCGGGCCGCTATGACTCGGTTCGCCGGTCGAGCGTGCATGGATGCCTGCTCGTGACGTTGAACAAGGTGAATGGAGGGCTGCGGCGATGACCGACCTGGCCGACAGCAAGACGATCGAGGCGCAGGAGGCACGGACCGACGCCGGTCCCCGCCTGCCCGAACTTCCCGCCGACGCGATGATCATCGTGCCGGTCCGCAACTTCGTGATGTTCCCCGAGGTGGTGATGCCGCTGGCGATCGGCCGGCCGGTGTCGATCAACGCGGCGCAGGCGGCGGTTCGCGAGAGCCGCCCCGTCGGCGTGCTCGCCCAGCGCGACGCCGACGCCAAGGAGCCCGGTCCGCTCGACATGCACCGCATGGGCACCATCGCCAATGTGCTGCGCTACATCACCGGGCCCGACGAGACCCATCACCTGATCGTCCAGGGCGAGACACGCTTCCGCGTCGTCGAATTCCTCGACGGCTGGCCGTTCCTCGTCGCCCGGATCGAGCGCATCGAGGAGCCCGCACCCGAGGGCAACGAGGTCGAGGCGCGCTTCATCAACCTGCGCAACCAGGCGCTGGAGACGGTGGGGCTGCTGCCGCAGGCGCCGCAGGGCCTGGCCGACGCGATCCGCACGATCGCGGCGCCCGGCGCGCTGGCCGACCTGACGGCGGCCTATCTCGATATCGGCGCCAACGAGAAGCAGGACATATTGGAGACGGTCGCGCTGCAGCCGCGCCTCGACAAGGTCATGGCGCTGCTCGCCCAGCGGCTCGAGGTGCTGCGCCTGTCGGCCGAGATCGGCAAGGGCGTGCAGGAGAAGCTCGGCAACCGCCAGCGCGAGCATCTGCTGCGCGAGCAGATGGCCGAGATCCAGCGCCAGCTCGGCGAGGACGAGGGCAATTCGGCCGAGATCGCCGAACTCAGGGAAGCCATCGCCGGAGCCGGCATGCCCGAAGAGGTCGAGAAGCAGGCCACGAAGGAGCTGCGCCGGCTGGAGCGCATGCCCGACGGCGCGGCCGAGCACGGCATCATCCGCACCTATCTCGATTGGCTGACCGAACTGCCCTGGGCGCTGCCCGCGCACAAGGACATCGACATCGCCGAGGCGCGGGCCCAGCTCGACGCCGACCATTATGGGCTGGAGAAGATCAAGAAGCGGATCATCGAATATCTCGCGGTCCGCAAGCTGGCGCCTGAGAGCAAGGCGCCGATCCTGTGCTTCGCGGGCCCCCCGGGGGTCGGCAAGACCTCGCTCGGCCAGTCGATCGCCAAGGCGATGGGGCGCGAGTTCGTCCGCGTCAGCCTGGGCGGCGTCCATGACGAGGCCGAGATACGCGGCCACCGGCGCACCTATATCGGCGCGCTGCCGGGCAACATCATCCAGGCGATCCGCAAGGCGGGCACGCGCGACTGCGTGATGATGCTCGACGAGATCGACAAGCTGGGCCGCGGCGTCCAGGGCGATCCGTCGGCAGCGATGCTGGAGGTTCTCGACCCCGAGCAGAACGGCACCTTCCGCGACAATTATCTCGGCGTGCCCTTCGATCTCAGCCGGGTCGTGTTCATCGCGACCGCCAACATGCTCGACACCATCCCCGGACCGTTGCGCGACCGGATGGAGGTGATCTCGCTCCCCGGCTACACCGAGGAGGAGAAGCTCCACATCGCCCGCCGCTATCTGGTCGGCCGCCAGCTCGAGGCGAACGGGGTGAGCGCCGAGCAGGTCGAGATCGACGATGCCTCGCTGCAGGCGATCATCAGCTTCTACACGCGGGAAGCCGGCGTGCGGAACCTGGAGCGCGAGATCGGCAAGGTGATCCGCCACGCGGCGGTGCGCATCGCCGAGGGCAGCGACACCCATGTCAAGATCGGCGAGAAGGATGTCGTCGAGGTTCTCGGCGGCCATATCTTCGAGGGCTCTGTTGCAAAAATCGTGAAGCTTGAGCATGCTTGGCGGAGATTGGACGGACGGAACGATGACGGATTTCAAGTGGCGCCATTTCCAGGGTGATGTGATCCTGTGGGCGGTGC
>SCUQ01000128.1 GCA_004297635.1 Rhizorhabdus sp.
CTTGCGATGATCAGCTCGGCCGCCTCTTCGGGAGAGGTGATCGTGGTGTCGATCCGGATCTCCGGCGTCTCGGGCGCCTCATAGGGGCTGTCGATGCCGGTGAAGTTCTTGAGCTGACCGCTGCGCGCCTTCTTGTAAAGGCCTTTCACGTCCCGCCGCTCGGCCTCCTCGATACTTGTGTCGATATGCACTTCGAGGAACTCGCCCGGTTCCATCATCGCGCGCACCATTTCGCGCTCGGCGCGGAAGGGCGAGATGAAGGCCGTAATCACGATCAGGCCAGCGTCGGTCATCAGCCGCGCGACCTCGCCCACCCGGCGAACATTCTCCACCCGATCGGCATCGGTGAAGCCCAGATCCTTGTTGAGCCCGTGGCGGACATTGTCGCCGTCGAGCAGGAAGGTGTGCCGGTTCATCCGCGCCAGCTTCTTCTCGACGATATTGGCGATGGTCGATTTGCCCGCCCCCGACAGTCCGGTGAACCACAGCACGGCCGGCTTCTGGTTCTTCAGGTCGGCCCGCTTCTCCCGCGTGATGTCGGTCGCCTGCCAATGGACATTCTGCGCACGCCGGAGCGAAAAGTGCAGCATCCCCGCCGCGACGGTCGCATTGGTCAGCTTGTCGATGAGGATGAAGCCGCCCAGCGTCCGGCTCTCGGCATAGGTCTCGAACACGATCGGCCGGTCGGTCGTCAGATTGGCGACGCCGATCGCATTGAGGCTGAGCGTCTTCGCCGCCAGATGATCCATGCTGTTCACGTCGACCTGATATTTGGGCGACTGGATGGTGGCGGTGACGGTCTGGGTACCAAGCTTCAGCCAATAGGGCCGCCCGGGCAGCATTTCGGTTTCCGCCATCCACACCAGCGTCGCCTCGAACTGGTCGGCGACCTGCGGCGGCGCTTCGGCAATGGCGATCACGTCACCGCGGGAGCAGTCGATCTCGTCGGCGAAGCATAGCGTCACGGATTGGCCGGCGACGGCCCTGTCGAGATCGCCGTCCAGCGTTACGACACGGGTTACGGTCGATGTCTTGCCGGAAGGCAGCACCCGGATCGCATCGCCGGGCCTTACCTCGCCGGTGGCGATCAGGCCGGAGAAACCGCGGAAATCGAGATTGGGGCGGTTGACCCACTGCACCGGCAGTCGGAACGGCCTGCCCCGGTCGCTGGTGGCGTCGATCTCGACCGTCTCGAGATGGTCGATCAGGGTCGGTCCACTATACCAGGGCGTCCGGTCCGACTTGGTCGTGATATTGTCGCCCGCGATCCCCGAGATCGGAATGGCGGTGAAGCTGGTGATCCCGATCTCGCTGGCAAAGGCGCGATAGGCCAGCAGGATGCGGTCGAACACCGCCTGATCATAATCGACCAGGTCCATCTTGTTGATCGCCAGCACGATGTTCTTCACGCCGATCAGATGCGCCAGATAGCTGTGCCGCCGCGTCTGGGTGAGCACGCCCTTGCGCGCGTCGATCAGGATCACGGCCAGATCGGCGGTCGAGGCGCCAGTCACCATGTTGCGGGTATATTGCTCGTGGCCGGGCGTATCGGCGACGATGAACTTGCGCTTCGGCGTCGAGAAGAAGCGATAGGCGACATCGATGGTGATGCCCTGCTCACGCTCGGCGGCGAGACCGTCGACCAGCAGCGCGAAGTCGATATTCTGCCCTTGGGTGCCGACCCGCTTGCTGTCGGCCTCCAGTGCCGCCAGCTGATCCTCGAAGATCATCTTGCTGTCGTACAGCAGCCGCCCGATCAGCGTCGACTTGCCGTCATCGACCGATCCGCAGGTGATGAAGCGGAGCAGCGACTTCTCGCGCTGCTGCTCCAGATAGGCCTCGATATCCTCGGCGATGAGGGCGTCGGCTTCATATTCATAGGGCGCCGACATCAGAAATACCCCTCTTTCTTCTTCTTCTCCATCGACGCGTCGCCGGCGTCCTTGTCGATCGCGCGACCCTGCCGTTCGGAGGTGGTGGTCAGCAGCATCTCCTGAATCACCTCGTTCAGATCGGCGGCCTCGCTTTCGACCGCCCCGGTCAGCGGATAGCAGCCCAGCGTGCGGAAGCGGATCGACCGCTCGACCGGGACTTCGCCGTCCTTCAGCGGAAAACGATCATCGTCGACCATCAGCAGCAGCCCGTCACGCTCGACCGTGGGGCGCTTCGCCGCGAAATAGAGCGGCACGATCGGAATGTCGTTCAGCTGGATATATTGCCAGATGTCGAGTTCGGTCCAGTTCGAGATCGGGAACACCCGGATGCTCTCGCCCTTCGCCTTCTTGGCGTTGTAGAGGTTCCACAGTTCGGGCCGCTGGTTCTTCGGGTCCCAGCCATGGCTGGCCGTGCGGAAGGAGAAGATCCGCTCCTTGGCCCGGCTCTTTTCCTCGTCGCGCCGCGCCCCGCCGAACGCCGCGTCGAAGCCATATTTGTCCAGCGCCTGCTTCAGCCCCTCGGTCTTCCACATATCGGTGTGCAGCGGACCATGGTCGAACGGGTTGATCCCCCGCTCCTGCGCTTCCGGATTCCGGTAGACGAGCAGCTCCATGCCGCTCTCCTTCGCCATCCGGTCGCGCAGCTCGTACATCGCCCTGAACTTCCAGGTCGTGTCGACATGCAGCAGTGGAAAGGGCGGCGGCGACGGATAAAAGGCCTTCCGCGCCAGATGCAGCATCACCGCCGAATCCTTGCCCACCGAGTACAGCATCACAGGGCGCTCGCACTCCGCGACGACCTCACGCAGTATGTGGATGCTCTCGGCCTCGAGCCGCTCAAGATGGTTCATCGTATCGCTCATGATGAGCGTCCTACCGAAGCCTGGCCCGCCGCGCCCGAAAATTAAAGTTGGAAAGCCGGAAGGAAATGTGGAGGTGCATCGGGATGAATTGGGCCGTGCCGGCACAATTCGTCGCATTCCTGCCGCCACCAACGGGGGGCGGTCACTCTGGCGCGCAGCGGGCCGCTGCTGTATGAATCCTGCAGGACCGAGGATCAGGAGGTCGCTTGAATCGCTTCACCGTCCTGCTCATCGCGCCGCTGGCCATGCTCGCTGCCTGCGAAACGACCGTCGAGGTTACCGGCATGCTGGGCGTGGATGAGGCGCTCACCGGCTCGATGACCCATTATGATGATGGCGGGACGATCGAGCTGAACGGCGGTCCAAGGACGCATTGTGTCGGCAATTTCAGCTATAGCCGCACAAATGCGGGGCTTCGCGGTGATGGCACGCTGGTATGCGATGATCGGCGCATGGGGCCTTTCAGCTTCATTTTGAGCGGCGCTCGTCATGGCCACGGCTTCGGAACGCTGAATGGGATGGCCTACCGCTTCCGCTTCTGATTCCCCTGCAATAGGCAAAGGCCGCCAGCGAAGGTTGGCGTTCCTTCGGCTGGCGGCCTTGCTGGAGGCCATCTGGGCGGCCGCGTCTTAGCGGGTGGCGAGCTGCAGGTCGGCGGCCTTGCTGTTCATCGCAAGCTGCGCCTTGGCGGCAACGATCGCGTCGCGGCGGCAGCTGGCCACCTTGATGCTGCTGCCCACATCCGACTGGCCGCAAGCCTGATAGGCAGCCTTGCGAATGCGGGCGTCGAGTTGAGCGGCGCCGGCCTCGCTATGGACGTTCAGATCGCTGTAGGCGACCGGAACGCTGACCGTTTCGGCGCGTAGCGGCGTCGCGGC
>SCUQ01000129.1 GCA_004297635.1 Rhizorhabdus sp.
CGACGCTCTTCCGATCTATTGGACGTGAACGCCGCGCTGGAAGCCATATTGACGATCACGCCGCCGCCCCGCTCCGCCATGACGGGCCTGCAGGCCGCCGAGAGCGCTACGAGCCCGAGCAGATTGACATCGAACAGGCGACGGGTTTCGGCCAGGCCCAGAGCATCAAAACCCACATTATATTTCGCGGAGTGAAGACCCGCATTGTTGATGAGAATGTCTATCCCGCCAAATGCTGCCACCGTGGCAGCGACAGCCTTTTCGAGATCAGCGGCGCATGCAACGTCGGCATGCACCGCCAGCGTGGCAAAGCCTTTGGCATTCAGTGCGTCGCTCAGCGCCGAAACGCTCTCCGCGTCGATGTCCAGAAGGGCGACGGCTGCGCCACGTTCTGCCAGCGCCTCCACGAACGCCGAGCCGAGCCCCGCGCCGGCCCCCGTCACCAACGCTGTTTTTCCAGAAAAATCCGTCTGCATGTGATGCTATCCTCCCCTCCACCCGGTCAGCAGACGCTTCCTCGTCACGATCGAGACCACGCATGAACGCAGCTGGCCGTTCTGGATGCCTCGCGGTCGAACCATATCCGCAGTCCTTCCCCGCTTTGGCGCGCAGGTCCGCTTCTCGAAACCCGTCTAGGCCCGCGCGGGATGGCGCGTCTTCTCCCAGACTGCATGCCTCGTTGCCCGGGTCCGGCCCACCTGGCCTGGCCCGCACCCGCAAGCCGCCCGTTCGAAGGCGATCCCTCCTGCCGGCACCGTCAACTTATTCTTCGCCCAGGCTGTTGAAAGAAATCGTCCCGCCGACTTTAGTGCCGGACTGGCTGAACTACGCGGCGTCGTCGCAGCGAAGGATATTGAACATGCAGAACGTCGCTTCCCCTCCGATCGCCAGGGACACCGCGCACATCGGCTATATTGGCCTTGGCGATATGGGCGGATCGATCGCCGGTCACCTGATCGAAGAGGGCTGGAAGCTCTATCTTTACGCGCGTCAGGAGAGTGCGCTGGCCCCATTCCGAGGCGGATCGGCCACCATCCTCGACGAGGCGCGCGACGTGGCGGCGGCCGCTGACATCCTGTGCATCTGCGTCAGCGATGATGCCCAGGTGGAAAATGTCCTCTTTGGCGATCATGGTATTGCGACGGCGCTGCGGGAGGATGCGGTCGTCATCATTCAGAGCACGATCGCCCCGGAGAGTTGCCGGCGCTTTGCCGGGCATCTGGCGCCACGGGGTATCGCCACGGTTGATGCCCCCGTCAGCGGGGGAGCTGAACGCGCACGCCGCGGTGCGCTGACCATCGCCTGCGGCGGAGACCCTGGCGTCATCGCGCGGTGCATGCCTCTGCTGGAAGCACAAGCCACCCTCGTGCTGCGCGTCGGCGATATCGGCAGCGGACAACTGCTGAAATTGATCAACAACAGCGTCTATGCCGCCAATCTCGCCGTGGCGCTGGAAGCGACGCGAACGGGGCAGGCAATGGGCCTGAATATAGATGAGATGTGGGATGTCTTGCGCGCGGGCAGTGCAGGAAGCATGGCGTTGGACACGCATGCGCATAATATCAGAAAATATGGGAGGATGTTCCCGGGCCCAAGTTCCTATGCCAATGGAACTGCCGGTATTCTGGCGAAGGATATAGGCCTGTTCCGCTCCGAACTGGATAAGGCCGGCCTGGGCCGAACAGCCATCGACCATATTGCGCGCGACTCCATCGAGACCATCTTGTCATTTGCTCCAGAATAAGCGCGCCTGAGCTTATCGGCCTTAACGACAACTGGCTGCACCGCCGCAGCCCGCCACATCGTCGTGACGATCGGTGCAGCGGACCGGTCCGCACGAGGCCCTCCGCCTTGGTCCGATAGCGAGAGGGCGATCAGGCGACGGTCATTCCACCGTCGATGAACAACTCGGTTGCCGTCACGAAAGCGGCATCGTCGGACGCCAGATAAGCGACGGCGGCGGCGACGTCTTCCGGCTGCCCCATTCGATGCAACGGAATCCGTTGAACCAGGCCCGATGGATCGCCGCCCATCATTGCCGTTGCATGGGGGCCGGGATGGATCGAGTTCGCCCGGATGCGATAGCCTTGGCGCCCGCAGTGGACGGCGACCGTCTTGGTCAGGCTGGCCAACGCCGCCTTGCTGGAACCATAGCTGATGGATTCCGGGAATATGAAGGACGTCGCATTGGAAGCGATGTTGACGATCGAGCCAGCACCCCTTTCCCGCATATAGGGGATGACGGCCTGCATACCGATCAACGGTCCAAACAGGTTGATCCCATAAACGTCGAGGAGATCGTCCATCTCGATCGTCTCGATATTTGCAGGTCGAAACACGCCGGCATTGTTGACGAGAATATCGATCCCACCGAAGCGCGATGCGGTGTCGGACAGAACGTCGCTCCAGGCCTCGCGTCTGGCCACGTCCATGTTCACGAAGGCCGCCTGATGGCCCGCTTCGCGCAGCGCAAGCGCGGTGGCCTCGCCATCGATGATGTCCGCCAGCATAACCGACGCCCCCTCGGCGCTCAGGCGGGCGGCCGTGGCCGCGCCAAGTCCGCGCGCCGCGCCGGTAACTATGGCGACCTTGCCTTCCAGTCTTTTCATTGTTCCAGTCCTTCTTTGCGACGCCGGCCGCCTCAGCCCCCACATGCAGCCGCCGTCGATCATGACCGGATGCCGATCATCTCGTCGGCCGCGACACCAGCGCGGAGCATGGGCCTTCGACCGTGCTGCGAATGTGATCCCTCGCCAGACAATGCGCAATCAAACCTCATGGGCGATCAAATCCGCATGCTACTGACGGCAAATCAACGGATCGCGCGTCCGCGTTCGCCGGTTGGTCCGCCCCGGTCCCGGACCATGATGTTGCCGGTCCGTGCTAGAATTCTTGCAGTCGCAGAAGTCGCTCGGCCGGGCAGATCGGATAGCTTGGCGTGGTTATGTTTAGGCGTACGGCCGCGCCCTTACAGGCGTCGCCCTGCCGTCCGTCAACGGCATCGCGCCAGTTCAAAGGAGAATGACAGGTGAACGAGGTGGAAAAGAACAAACAGGTTGCGCGATCCTATCTGGAGCTGATCGGGAAGGGCGATGTCGATGCCGTCGTCGACCTGTTCACCGATGACGGCGCGATTATTGTCGAGAGCAAGACGATGTTGCCGCCCGAAGTGCGGGGCAAGGAGGCGATACGTGGCCTCGTCGCCATGTTGCCGCAGATATTCCCGGAAACCGGTCTCAGGATTATCGTCGACGATGTGACCGCGGAGGAAAATCGGGTCGCCATCCGCGCGCATTCCGACGCGAAGCACGTGTCCGGCAAGATGTACCAGAACCGCTACCACTTCCTGCTATATTTCAGGGATGGCAAAATCTCCAGCAGCCACGAATATCTGGACAGCCTGCATTTGACCGACGTGTTCTTCGACGGCGCCCGTCCGGAATGACCTGCGGCGCGCGTGGGGGACTTCCCACGCGCGCGCCTGGTGGCACAGCGCCCTCAATGGATTCCGTGTAGTCTTTCCGCCCGCACGGCGGGGGTCATCGAGGAAGCGTCAAGGGTCTCCTAGACCCCATTCGCCTTTGAAAAAATGGTGCTGCCGGTGAGGATTGAACTCACGACCTCAGCCTTACCAAGGATGCGCTCTACCACTGAGCTACGGCAGCACTGCCTGCGGTCCGCGGGCATGCCGAGGGGGTGTCCCCGGCGGTGTCGGGCGCCTATGGACAATCGATCGGCCCGCGTCAAGGCGGCTTGCCGATCGTCATCGGATAAGATTATCGATCGCGCGATGAAGAAGCCCGATCCCAAGGCCGAACCGAATAGCGCCGCCGCGCGTGCCGAGCGGCTGACGCAGGCGCTGCGCGCCAATCTCCATCGCCGCAAGGCTCAGGCGCGGGCGATCGATGCGAAATCGGACGACCCCGACAATAGCGGTCAATAAGGCTTTTCGCCGATGACATTGCCGCCTTCGAGATAGCGGCAGACCAGAACCTCATCCTCCTCGCTCGCTGCGATCGCGCAGCCGACCTCGGTGGTCGATCGCCACACCAGCTGAGTATAATGGCCGACATCGCGCCACTGGCCGGTCGTGCTGTTGCGCGGGAAAGGACCGTTGACGAAGATCTTCCGTTCGTCGACCCAGAGGTTCACCATCTGCTCGGGCGTGTAATAGCCCTTGGTCCCGCGCCACAGATTCTCGCCCTCCTCGCCGTCGGTGGGGTCCTCATAATCGGCGGTGTCGCTATGTTCGAGCCCGTCGATCAGCGTCAGCTGGCGTGCCCATTCAAGCGACTGTCGGGCAAGCTTGTCGCTCCATCGGAGCGGCGGGATGCCGAGCCGGATGCGCTCGGCATTGTGCGCGGCGAGCAGCCGTTCATTGAGGTCCGCCGCCGTCCATAGTGGAGAAGCGCCGCCGACGGCCAGCCAGACCATCGG
>SCUQ01000130.1 GCA_004297635.1 Rhizorhabdus sp.
GCCTGCTGAAAATGGTTCCCGACAATACCAATATCGGTTTCGTCCGGGTCCGCTTCATCGCCTTCGTCCTCACCGCGCTGCTCACCGTCGCCGCGATCGCTGCGGTTGCGACGCGCGGGCTCAATCTGGGCGTCGATTTCGTCGGCGGCCTGATGATCGAGGCGCAGTTCCCGTCGGCGCCGCCGCTCGACAAGGTCCGCGCGACGATCGACGGGCTGGGCGTGGGTACCAGCTCGCTCCAGCAATTCGGTGATCCCCGCACCGTATCGATCCGCCTGCCGATCGCCGAGGGCGATCAGGGCGCGACCAACGCCGTGGTGGGCAAGGTGTCGTCGTCGCTCAAGCAGCAGTTTCCGGGTATCCGTTTCACCCGCACCGATACCGTATCCGGCAAGGTTTCCGGCGAGTTGATCCGCAACGGTGTGCTCGCGGTCGTGCTGGCGGTGTTCGGCATCGCGGTCTTTTCCTGGCTGCGCTACGAGTGGCAGTTCGGCGTGTCGACCTTCGTCGCGATCGTCCACGACGTGCTGATGACCCTGGGCTTCTTCGCGGTCACGCAGATGGAGTTCGATCTCAACATCGTTGCCGCGGTGCTGACCATCGTCGGCTACTCGATCAACGACAAGATGGTGATCGACGACCGTATCCGCGAAAATATGCGCAAATTCCGCCAGATGGACATGAAGGCGCTGATCGATCTTTCGGTCAACGAGACGCTGCCGCGCACCGTGATGACCTCGGTCACCGTCTTCCTCGCGCTGGGCGCTTTGCTGTTGTTCGGCGGCCATGTGCTGCGCGGCTTCTCGGCGGCGATGCTGCTCGGCGTCGTGGTGGGCACCTATTCGTCGGTCTATGTGTCGTCGTCGCTGCTGATCAGCCTGGGCCTCGAACCCGCCCGCTTCGACCGGCAGCCCGACGCGGGACGCCCCGAAGCCGAACGGGTCGGCCCCAAGACCTGATCGCCGGGAAGCGGAAATGGTGAGCTTCGACCGTGAGCTGCCGCCCGGCGGCCCGGTGATTCGCGGCTTCGCGGGCAAGGCCTTCAGGATCGAGGACCGGATCGTGCCCGGCGGGCTTTGGCTCACGCCCGAATCGGCGCTCGACTGGAACGCGCCCGCGATCGATGCGCTCTCCGCGGACGATGTCGCCGGCCTGCTCGCGCTACAGCCCCCGCCCGAGTTCCTGCTGCTCGGCACCGGGCCCACCATGCGGCGTCCGGCGCCGGCCTTCGTCGCGGCTGTCGAGGCGCTGGGCTTCGGTGTCGAGCCGATGGACAGCCGCGCCGCCGCCCGCGCCTGGAACGTGCTGCGGGGCGAGGATCGCTGGATCGTCGCGGCGCTGCTGCCGCTGTGATAGGCTCATTCCGCTCAGTCCCGTAATTTTGCTGACACCCTGCCCGCTTATCTCTTCGAGACGCCATGCGACACGCTCGACGGCTCCTCACGGTGAGCGGGGTGGGGCGTTATCCGCCAACCCCTTCAGATGCTCGTATAGCGCCTCGCTATTGCGTTCCCACGTGAAGCGCTTCGCCGTTTCGGCCACCTCGGCCTGCGGCTTCGGATCGGCCAGGACGGACCGGATCCCTTCGGCTATCCCTTCCGGCGTCCGCGCGACCAGCCTTCCCGCCGCCGGGCGATCGACCAGCTCGCGCGCGCCGCCGACGTCGGTGATGACGATCGGCGTCCCGCAGGCCAGCGCCTCCACCCAGACATTGGCCAGGCCTTCGGAGGATGAGGGCAACGCCATCACGTCGCCGGCCGCGAACAGACCCGGCAGCTGATCGTGGGGCAGCGCGCCCAGCAGCCTTACCCGGTCCTCCAGCCCCGCCGCCGCGATTTGCGCCGCCAGGGCCGGCTGCTCGGGGCCTCGGCCGGCAATCAGCAGCGACACGCCCGGCAGGGCCGCCATCGCCTCGATCAGAAGCGCATGTCCCTTGAGCGGGATCAGGTTGCCCGCGCTGACCACGAGCGGCCCGTCCACCGCGAACGCCGCCTTCGCCGCGGTCCGGTCGCGCGGGTGGAACATCGCCTGATCGACCCCGGTGTGGTGGACGCGGATGCGCTCGCCCGGCAGCCCCAGTGCGATCATATCCTCGCGCAGCGCCGCCGAGACCGCGAGCATGCCCGCCGCTCCCTGGCCTGCCGCGACGATCTTCGGCCGGCAGGCCGGAACGCCTCCCCACAGATGGATGTCGCTGCCGCGCGCCTTGATCGACACCGGCACGCCGTAGCGCCGCCCCAGCGCGACGGCCGCCGGACCGTCGGGATAGAAGAATTCGGCATCGATCACGTCGAACGGGAATTCGCCGCGCAGGCGGTCCAGCATGGGCACAAGCCGGTTCGTCAGGCTCCACGGATTGATCCGTCCACCCAGTTTCGGCAGCGTCGGAAAGGGCACACGCAGGACATCGAGCCCGTTCCACTGCTCCCGCCGGGGCAGCATCAGCAGATCGCGATACAGCGGATGGAAGCGCCCCAGCCCCAGCGCCGGCACCGCGAAGGCCGCCACGACCTTCACCTCGACGCCGGGATGCGCGGCCAGCCGGCTGGTCTGGCGCTCGACGAATGCGCCGAAGCCCGGACGACTTCGGTCAGGGTAAAGGGTCGACAGGGTGAGCACGCGCAGCATCGCCTTATCTTACCGACTTGGCGGCGCGGCGCAGCCCCTCTCTTCGCGGCCATTGCGGCGGTCGCGATTGCCCCCTAAGAAGGCGCCCTATGCTGCGTAAAGCCTTCCGTCCGATCGCTCTGTTGATCGCCGCCGCCACCCTGGTTCCGCTGGCTGGCTGTGCCACCGGCAAGAACAAGGGCGACACCAAATATGTCGCCCGCGATGTGGACACGCTCTACAACGCGGCCAAGGAAAGGCTCGACCGGCACCAGTATAAGCTGGCCGCCGCGCTGTTCGACGAGGTGGAACGCCAGCATCCCTATTCGGTCTGGGCGCGCCGCGCGCAGCTGATGAGCGCCTTTTCCTATTATCTGGCGCGGCAGTACACCGAATCGATTTCCTCGGCGCAGCGCTTCATCTCGATCCATCCGGGCAACCGCGACGCGCCCTATGCGCTCTATCTGATCGCGGTCAGCTATTATGAGCAGATCCAGGACGTCACCCGGGATCAGAAGCTGACCCAGCAGTCGCTCGACGCGCTTAACGAACTGATCCGCCGCTATCCCGATTCGCGCTATGCCGCCGATGCGCGGGTGAAGGTCGATCTCGTGAACGATCACCTCGCCGGCAAGGAAATGGAAATCGGCCGTTTCTACCAGCGGCGCGGCGACTGGCTCGCCTCCGTGGTTCGTTTCCGCACCGTGATCGACAAATATGACACGACCAGCCACGCGCCCGAGGCGCTGATGCGGCTGACCGAAAGCTATCTCGAACTCGGCATTCCGATCGAGGCCGAGCGGGCGACGGCCGTGCTGGGGCATAACTACCCCGGCAGCAAATGGTATGAGCATGCCTATGGCCTGCTGCAGAAGAAGGGCGTGAAGGAAAGCTGAAGGCTTTTCGTTTCGCCTCGGCCGGGCGGCCACCATCCGCTGGACCCGGCTTCCTTTCGACACGATAATTCTGGCCTGAAACCCCGGTCGGGACGCATGGCATCGCGCAGAGCCGAATGGCCGCCCGGGCGTCTCGCGCGAAACCCGGGCGAACGGCCTGCGCCCTGCCTTGAGGGCGAAAACAAGAAACGCGGCGACGCTTCGTTAACCACCTTCAGCCTATAGCGAATCTGCCGGGCGACGTCCGGTCAGGCCGGTTCGGGAATTTCGCTGATTCAATGACGCGTGCAGCTTCAAGTCTTTCGGGTGACGAGGTCGCCGCGCTGATGGACGAGCTCAGCGACATCTCGTTCGACGAGACGGTCGCGGAAGAAGAGCCGAACGTCCGTCAGGCGCGTGAGATCGAGCCCTATGCGCTCGGCCAGCGCAAGGACCGCCCGGTCGCCGATCTGGCGCATCTCGAGCGCATGAACGACCGTATCGCGCGGCGGTTGCGCGACGTGATCGAGCCGATCGCTCAGACCCGCGCCAAGGTCGACGCCATTCCGCTGGAAACCCGCCGTTTCGACGAATGGCAGCGCAACCAGGCCAATTATGTGAGCCTCAGCCTCTTCCGGGTCCGCCCGGTCAAGGGGATGATGATGATCGCGATCGATCCCGGCTTCATCACCAACATGGTCGACGCCTTTTATGGCGGCACCGGCAACGGCCTCGCCACCAAGGGCGGCGAGTTCACCCCGTCCGAACAGCGGCTCCGCAGCCGCCTCGCCGATGCGATCGCCGGGGTGCTGACCAAATGCTGGGGCGATACCTACCCGCTGCAGTTTGAATTCTCGACGCACGAGACCAATGCCGACTTCGCCAATATGGTCCGCCCTGACGAAGCCGTGGTGGTGCAGAGCTTCACGATCAAGCCGGGCATGTCCCGATCGACCCGGATCGAGATCCTCTATCCGCTGTCGATGCTCCAGCCGATCGAAGACGAGATCGCCGCCCGCTCGCAGGCCGGGATCGGCGGCGAGGATGGCGAGTGGAAAGGCCGTCTGGCATCCGCGCTCGACAATGTCGCGCTGCCGGTCCGCTCGGTACTGGCGCGGCCCGAGATGACCGTGGCGCAGCTGCTCGCGCTCAAACCCGGCGATGTGATCCCGATTACCCTGTCCCAGACCGTTCCTCTCCTCGTCGGTAACCGCCGCTTCGCCGAAGGCACGATCGGCGAACAGGATGGCCGTGCGGCGATGATGATCGAAAGCCTCAACAAGGATGCGTTGAAATGAGCGATATGTCGGACGTTCCCGTGGTTCCCGGCGCGATGGAGCTGCCGGCGGGCGCCAATTACCGGCTGCTCGCGGATATCCCGCTACGGCTTTCGGTCGAGGTCGGCAGCACCTCGCTGCGGCTCGCGGAGCTGATGGATCTCAACTCGGGCAGCGTGGTCGAACTGGACCGCCAGGCCAATGAGCTGCTCGACATCATGGTCAACGGCACCCTCGTCGCGAAGGGCGAGGTAGTGACAGTGAACGGAAAGTTCGGCATCAGGGTGGTGGATGTTGTCGCCGCCGACGCGCGGCTATCGGGAATCGAACGCCGCCAATGACCGATTATCTGTTGCGATTGCTGCTGCTCGTCCCGCTGGTCGCGGGGCTGGCCTATGGATCGCTGTGGCTGTGGCGCAAGCTCCAGCCCGGCATCGCGATCGGCAACAGGCAAAGGGCGCTCAAGATCGTCGACGCGATCCCGATGGGCGCCACCGGCCGACTCGCGGTCGTCGAGTTCGCCAACCGCCATATCCTGGTTTCCGTCTCACGCGGACGGATCGAGAAGCTGGCCGAAGCGCCGGCCGACGGCGCGTTCGTGCTGCCGGATGAGGATATCTGATTTCCGTTGTGCCCCAGGCCCCGGCCTGACTCTAAATCCCGACCTTTAGAGGTTCGAAGAGGCAAGCGCGAAAAGCGCGTCCGAGCTTATTGCGAGGAAAGCCAAGCCGGACGGATGTCCGGCGCCCGGCGCCTGAGGGCGCAAACAAATTACGCGCTTTCCTCCAGCCCCTTGCTGTTCCGGTGCAGCGCCGCGAGCACCGTGGCGACGATCGACTCGGCATCCAGCCCCGCCTCGGCATATTGCTTCTCGGGCTTGTCATGTTCCTGGAAGACATCGGGCAGGCGCATCGTGCGCAGCTTGAGGCCGTTGTCGATCAGGCCATGGTCGGACGCCAGCGTCAGCACATGCGCCCCGAGGCCGCCGATCGCGCCCTCCTCGATCGTCACCGCGACCTCATGGGTCGTCAGCAGCGTCTGGATCAGTGCCTCGTCGAGCGGCTTGGCGAAGCGCAGGTCGGCGACCGTCGTCGACAGGCCCAGCGCCTCGAGCTGATCGGCGGCGCGTTCGGCCTCGGCCAGACGCGTTCCCAGCGAGAGGATCGCGACGCTCTTGCCCTCGCGCACCACCCGTCCCTTGCCGATCTCCAGCTTTTCCGGAACCGCGGGTAGCGCCACGCCAGTACCATTGCCGCGCGGATAGCGCAGCGCGATCGGCCCGCTGTCGTGCAGCGCGGCGGTATGCACCATGTGTACCAGTTCCGCCTCATCGGCGGCGGCCATCACCACCATGTTGGGCAGGGTCGCCAGATAGGTGACGTCGAAGCTGCCGGCATGGGTCGAGCCATCGGCGCCGACCAGCCCGGCCCGGTCGATCGCGAAGCGCACGGGCAGATTCTGGATCGCCACGTCATGGACGACCTGATCATAGGCACGCTGCAGGAAGGTCGAGTAGATCGCACAGAAGGGCCGATAGCCCTGCGCGGCAAGGCCTGCGGCGAAGGTCACGGCATGCTGCTCGGCAATGCCGACATCGAAGCTGCGCTCCGGGAAAGCCTGCTCGAACTTGTCCAGGCCGGTGCCCGACGGCATCGCCGCGGTGATCGCGCAGATCCGGTCGTCGCGCTCGGCCTCGGCGATCAGCGCCTTGGCGAAGACATTGGTGTAGCTGGGCGGTCCGGGGGGCGCCTTCGCCTGCTCGCCCGAGACGACGTCGAATTTCTGGACGCCATGATATTTGTCGGCCGCCGCCTCGGCGGGGGCATAGCCCTTGCCCTTGTTGGTGACGACATGGATCAGGATCGGGCCATGGTCGCCGTCGCGGACATTTTCCAGCACCGGCAGCAGATGATCGAGATTATGGCCGTCGACCGGGCCGACATAATAGAAGCCCAGCTCCTCGAACAGCGTGCCGCCCGTCGCCATGCCCCGCGCATATTCTTCGGAGCGTTTGGCGAAATCGTGGATCGGCCGCGGCAGCCGCTGCGCCACCCGCTTGGCGAAGCCGCGCATCGACAGGAACGGGCGCGACGACACGATCTTGGCGAGATAGGCCGACAGCGCGCCGACCGGCGGCGCGATCGACATGTCATTGTCGTTCAGGATGACGATCAGGCGGTTGCCGGCCTGCTTGGCGTTGTTCATCGCCTCATAGGCCATGCCCGCCGACATCGCGCCGTCGCCGATCACCGCAATCGCGCGGCCCGGCTTGTCGGCAAGCTTGTTGGCGACGGCGAAGCCCAGCGCGGCGGAGATCGAGGTCGAGCTGTGCGCCGCGCCGAACGGATCATATTCGCTCTCGCTGCGCTTGGTGAAACCGGAAAGGCCGCCGGGCTGGCGCAGGGTGCGGATGCGGTCGCGCCGACCGGTCAGGATCTTGTGCGGATAGGCCTGATGGCCGACATCCCAGATCAGCACGTCGCGCGGCGTGTCGAAGACATAATGGATCGCGGTCGTCAGCTCGACCACGCCCAGGCCAGCGCCGAGATGCCCGCCCGTCACCGACACCGCCGAGATCATCTCGGCCCGCAATTCGTCGGCAAGCTGGCGAAGCTCCGTCGGCTTGAGCCGGCGCAGCTCTTCGGGCGTACTGACGGTGTCGAGAAGCGGGGTTACGGGACGGTCACTCATCGGCCCCGCCTTAGACCCATTTGGCGGCGGTTCCTAGCCTTGGCAGACGGGAGCAGCTCAGCCGAATGTCGTAGGCCGTAAACGCGAGGAGATTGCTTTCGCCCTCCCCTTTCCTTCGTCATGCTGAACTTGTTTCAGCATCCACCCATCAATCGAGAGCGCTCTCCGGGCGCTCGGCGGACCATGAAACAAGCCCAGGGTGACGGCATCGCTGTTAAGCCGCGTCACCCTCCGCGCAGTCGGCACAGCTGCCTTTGACTTCGATCACCGGCCGGAGGTTCGAGAAGCCCGCTTTCTCGGCCGCCTTGCGGACCGCGCCGGAAAGCTGGTCGTCGTCGACATGGCCGACCTTCCCGCAGCTGTCGCAGATCAGGAAGACGCAGTCATGCTCGCAGTCGGGATGGGCGTTGACGACATAGGCATTGGCGCTCTCGACCCGTCGGGCGAGATTGGCGGAAACGAACACGTCGAGGATGCGATAGACGCTGTTGGCGGCGACCCGCCGACCGGTCGATCGCGATACCGTTTCGGCAAGGTCATAAGCCGACGCCGGCTTGGCCGCCCCGCTCAGCGCCGCGAAGATTTCGGCGCGCATCGGCGTCCACTGCTCGCCCGCCCGCTCGAACGCGCGCTGTGCGGCATCGGCGAGCGACTCGCCCTTGTGGAGCTTGTGATCATGTGCGGTGGCCATATGCGCAATCTAGGCCTGCGCCGGGGCAGCGGCAACCCTCAGCCGGTATGCGCGCGCCGGTTGAGCAGATGCGCGATCGCGACGCAGCTGACGCCCAGCATGGTGAAGGCTGCTTCCCCAAGCCCGTGCGGTACGCTGAGCGCAGCCGCCATCAGCGCGATGCCCAGCGTGCCGAGAAGCATCGGCGCGCGCCGGCGGTGTTGCAGGAAACCACGGCCCAATCCGATGATCGCGAGCAGGATCGCAAAGCCCAGGCCGATCTCGTGGATCGCCGGGTGGAGCAGCGCCCCGCCCGCCGTCGCCAGCAGCGCGACCAGAAGCACGCTCGCCGCGCAATGCACGAAGCATAGGGCCGACAGGCCGATGGCCAGCCGGTCGAACATGTCGCGCGCGGATACAGAACGAGTCACCACCATCGATCCTCTCGATGGCCAAATGGCAGCTTAAGGCAAAAGATACAATATATCATTCACAGATATCGCGAATTTGATCGCGAACAGCCCGCCTCTCACTGCGGGTATCCTGAAGGGGGGGGCTGCGCGGGTCAAAATATGTGGAGGACCCGGAAGGTCAGCTCCCTGGGGAAAGTCCTGCCAAATCCCCCGGTTCGTTGACATTGGCAAGCCCCCGCCAGTCGATCGCCAGCGCCCCGGCTTCCGCCGCCCAGACGCGGATCGCATGTTTGCGGTCCTCGGCCAGGAAGGCGTCGAGTCCCGCCGCGAGTCCGGTCGGCCAGCAGCCGATCAGCGGAAGCTGCGCGACAAAGGTGGGAGCATCGGCGGTCAGCCGCTCGAACAGCGGGCCGGGCAGCAGCGGCGTATCGCACCCGACGGTGAGCACCGCGTCATGGCCATGCGTCCGCGCATGATGAAGCGCCGCGCAGATCCCGCCAAGCGGCCCCATGTCGGGCGCGGGGCGATCGGCGACGCTGACCATCCCGTCATGCGCCCTGCCACAGACGATGATCTCGTCGGCAAAGGGCCGCAGCGCCGCGATCGCATGATCGATCAGCGGGCGGCCCTGCCACAGCGCCATGGCCTTGTCCGATCCGAAGCGGCTCGCCCGGCCGCCGGCGATCACGGCGCCGAGCCGGCTCATCCGGCGACGAGCATCGCGTCGGGGCGGGCGAGGACGATCAGCCGCAAGGCCGCCTCGCGCGCCCGGTCCACCGCAAGCCCCGTCGGCGCGGAAACGGTGACGAGCGTCGGGCAGCCCGCCAGCGCCGCCTTCTCGACCAGCTCGAACGAGCAGCGCGACGACAGCAGCGCGAAGCCGCCCGCCCAGTCCAGCCCGCCGCGCAGCATCGCGCCATTGAGCTTGTCGAAGGCATTGTGGCGGCCGACATCCTCGCGCACCAGCCGGATCGCGCCGTCGCGCCCGCACAGGGCGGCGGCGTGGACGGCGCCGGTCGCGCCGTTCATCGGCTGGCAGGACGACAGCGCGTCGAGCGCCGCGAAGATCGCGGCGTCGGCGGGCGCCTCCCCGGGATCGGTCATGGGCAGCGGCCGCAGCGCCTGTTCGAGATTCTCGATGCCGCACAGTCCGCAGGAAGATTCGGAGACGCGGTGGCGAACCCGCTCGGCGACCAGATCGACCCGGTCTGGCGACAGGGTGATCCGCAGGATATTGCCGCGCTCGACGGCATGCGCCTCGACATCGACGATCTGCCGCGCCTCGTCGATCAGCCGTTCCGCCCGGCTGAAGCCGAAAGCAAGGTCCTCGAGATCGGCGGCGCTCGCCATCAGCACCGCATAGCCCAGGCCATTATATTCGATCGCGATCGGCGTCTCGTCGGCGACGGCGCGGTCGATCGCCTGCTGCGTGCCGTCCCGCAGGATTCGGTGGAAAGGCTGGCGGCGCACCGCCGCGCCATCGGCCATGCTCAGCCGGCGCTCGCGGGAAGCCGCGCCACCGCCGCCGCGGCGATCGGGGTCAGCGCATCGGGCCGCTCGACGGCAAGCGCGCGGATGCGCAACTTCATCCGCGGTTCCCAGAAAGCCAGGAGGTGATCGGCGGTCGCGGTCATCGCTTCCTGTTGCCCCATCGCCGCGAAATTGCGAGCGATCTGGTTGACCATATAGACCAGCTTGTCGTCCGTGGTCATGCTCATCTATTCGGCGGCCTCCACGAGGATGCGGCGGCTGTGCCGCGCCTGCTCGGCATAGTCCTCCTGCCAGTCGGACGGGCCGTTCGACAGGCCGATCTGCACCGCCGTGACCTTATATTCCGGGCAGTTGGTCGCCCAGTCCGAATAGTCGGTCGTGATCACATTGGCCTGCGTCGTGGGATGGTGGAAGGTGGTGTACACCACGCCCGGCGCCACCCGCTCGGTGACGGCGGCGCGCAATGTCGTCTCGCCCGCGCGGCTGCGCAGATAGACCCAGTCGCCATCCTTGATCCCGCGATTCTCGGCATCGAGCGGATGGATCTCCAGAAGATCCTCGGGATGCCATGCGACATTGTCGGTACGCCGGGTCTGGGCGCCGACATTATACTGGCTGAGGATGCGCCCCGTGGTGAGCAGCAGCGGATAGCGCGGGCCGGTCTTCTCGTCGGTCGCGACATAGTCGGTGACGACGAACTTGCCCTTGCCCCGCGCGAAGCCGTCGATGTGCATCATCGGCGTGCCGAGCGGCGCCTTCTCGTTCGCGGGCCACTGCACCGAGCCCTGCTCGTCGAGCAGCGCATAGCTGACCCCGGCGAAGCTCGGCGTTAGCCGGGCGATCTCGTCCATGATTTCCGACGGATGCGTATAGCTCCAGTCGAGCCCCATCGCCCGCGCCACCAGTTGGACGATCTCCCAGTCGGCCTGGCCGTTGAGCGGCGCCATCACCTTGCGGACCCGCTGGATGCGGCGTTCGGCATTGGTGAAGGTCCCGTCCTTTTCGAGGAAGGTCGATCCCGGCAGGAAGACATGCGCGTAATTGGCGGTCTCGTTGAGGAACAGGTCCTGCACCACGACGCATTCCATCGCCGCCAGCCCGGCCGCGACATGGTGGGTGTTCGGATCGGACTGCAGGATATCCTCGCCCTGCACGAACAGTCCCATGAAGCTGCCGTCGGTCGCGGCGTCGAGCATGTTGGGGATGCGCAGGCCGGGTTCGCTGTCGAGCGGCACGCCCCATGCCGTCTCGAACAGAGCGCGCGTCGCGCTGTCGGACACATGGCGATAGCCCGAATATTCGTGCGGGAAACTGCCCATATCGCAGGCGCCCTGGACATTGTTCTGGCCGCGCAGCGGATTCACCCCGGTGCCCTCGCGGCCGATATTGCCGGTCGCCATGGCAAGGTTGGCGATCGCCATCACCGTCGACGATCCCTGGCTATGCTCGGTCACGCCCAGGCCGTAATAGATCGCGGCATTGCCCCCGGTCGCGTAGAGCCGCGCGGCGGCGCGCAGGGTCGCGGCCGGCACGCCGGTCAGCGCCTCGGTCGCCTCTGGGGAGCGATGCGGCTCGGATACGAAGGCCGCCCAGTCCTGATATTCGTCCCAGTCGCAGCGCTCGCGAATCCACGCCTCGTTCGCCAGCCCTTCGCCGACGATGACATGCGCCATCGCGGTCAGCACCGCGACATTGGTCCCCGGCTTAAGCGGCAGGTGATGCTGCGCTTCGACATGCGGGCTGCGCACCAGATCGATGCTGCGCGGATCGATGACGATCAGCCTCGCGCCCGGCTTTCCGTTTTGGGGCCGCAGCCGCCGCTTCATCCGGCTGGCGAAGACGGGATGCGCATCGGTCGGGTTGGCGCCGATCAGCAGGATCACATCGGCCTGCATGACGCTGTCGAAATCCTGCGTGCCCGCCGACGTGCCGAAGGTGGTCTTCAGACCATAGCCGGTCGGCGAATGGCACACCCGTGCGCAGGTATCGACATTGTTGTTGCCGAAGCCCTGGCGGATCAGCTTCTGGACAAGGAAGGTTTCCTCGTTGGTGCAGCGGCTGGACGTGATGCCGCCGATCGACCGCTTGCCATATTTGGCCTGGATGCGCCGGAACTCGGATGCGGTATGCGCGATAGCCTCGTCCCAGCTCACCTCGCGCCAGGGATCGTCGACCGAGGCGCGGATCATTGGGTTGAGGATGCGTTCCCTGTGATTGGCATAGCCCCACGCGAAGCGCCCCTTGACGCAGCTATGGCCGCGATTGGCCTTGCCATCCTTCCACGGCACCATCCGCACCAGTTCGTCCCCGCGCATCTCCGCGCGAAAGGTACAGCCGACCCCGCAATAGGCGCAGGTGGTGACGATGGCGCGATCGGGCGTCCCCTTCTCGATCACGCTCTTCTCGATCAGCGCGGAGGTGGGGCAGGCCTGCACGCAGGCGCCGCAGCTCACGCATTCGGATGACAGGAAATCCTCGTCCTGGCTGGCGGCGATATGGCTTTCGAAGCCGCGCCCGTCGACGGTCAGGGCGATCGTGCCCTGCACCTCGTCGCAGGCGCGCACGCAGCGCGAACAGACGATGCACTTGGCGCTGTCGAAGGTGAAATAGGGGTTCGACTCGTCCTTGTCGGCGACGAGATGATTGCCCCCCTCATAGCCGTAGCGGACCTCGCGCAACCCGACCGCGCCGGCCTGATCCTGCAGCTCGCAATCGCCATTGGCGGAGCAGGTCAGGCAATCGAGCGGATGATCGGAGATATAGAGCTCCATCACCCCCTTGCGCAGCGTGCTGAGCTTCTCGGTCTGGGTGCGGACGATCATGCCGGGCGCCACCGGGGTGGTGCAGGAGGCGGGATAGCCGGGGCGCCCGTCGATCTCGACAAGGCACAGGCGGCACGAACCGAAGCTTTCCAGCATGTCGGTGGCACAGAGCTTGGGGATCGATGTCCCCATCAGCGCCGCGGCCCGCATGATCGACGTTCCCTCCGGAACCTCGATGCTCTGGCCGTCGATGGTCAGCGCCACCATCGGGCCGGTCGCGGGCATCGGTCGCGTGCCCAGGTCGAGTTCGCCGATCCACGCCATGGCCTTACTCCGCCGCCTCGGTCAGCGCGGATGCGCCGCCGAAATCCTCAGGGAAATGATCGAGGGCGCTCAGCACCGGATAGGGGGTGAACCCGCCCAGCGCGCACAGCGATCCATATTTCATCGTGTCGCAAAGGTCGCGCAGCAGCCCGATCTCCTGCTCCACGCTCCTGCCCTGCGCTTTGGCGTTGCGCATCTGCGGCATCGCCTCTACCGCTTCGCCACCGCGCCCGCCCGCGATGATGCGATCGATCGTCTCGACGCCGCGGGTCGAACCGATCCGGCACGGCGTGCATTTGCCGCAGCTCTCGACCGCGCAGAACGCCATGGCAAAACGCGCCATCTTCGCCATGTCGACGCTGTCGTCGAACACGGTGATCCCGGCATGGCCGATCAGCCCGCCCGCCGCCGCGAACGCCTCATAGTCGAACGGCAGGTGGAACATCGATGGTGGCATATAGGCGCCCAGCGGCCCTCCGACCTGCACCGCGCGGACCGGACGGCCCGTTGCGGTGCCGCCGCCGATCTCGTTCACCAGCTCGCCCAGGGTGATGCCGAAGCCGACCTCGAACAGCCCGCCATGCTTTACATTGCCCGCGATCTGCACCGGCATCGTCCCGCGCGATCGCCCGAAGCCGACGGCGGCATAGGCCTCCGCCCCCTCGCTCAGGATGAAGGGGATCGCGGCCAGGCTCAGCACATTGTTGATCACGGTCGGCTTGCCGAACAGGCCCTGGATCGCCGGCAGCGGCGGCTTGGCGCGCACCTGGCCGCGCTTGCCCTCGATGCTGTCGAGCAGCGCGGTCTCCTCGCCGCAGACATAGGCGCCGGCGCCGACCCGCACCTCCAGCGTGAAGGGCGCGATCGCGGGTTCCGCCAGCGCGATCGCGCGCCGCATCGTCTCGACCGCGAAGGGATATTCGGAACGGATATAGATATAGCCATGATCGGCCCCCACCGCTTGGCCCGCGATCGCCATACCCTCGATCAGGCAGAAGGGATCGCCCTCCATCAGCATGCGGTCGGCAAAGGTACCGCTGTCGCCTTCGTCGGCGTTGCAGACGATGAACTTCTCATCGGCCCGCGCATCGCACACGGTCTGCCACTTTATCGCGGTCGGAAAGCCTGCCCCGCCGCGTCCGCGCAGGCCCGACGCCTTGACCGCGTCGATCACCGCCTGCGGCGCCATCGCCCGCGCCGCGCGCAGCCCGCGCCAGTCGCAGGCCGCCAGATCGAGCGGATCGACGATGCCGCACCGTGCGAAGGTGAAGCGCTGCTGCCGCGCGAAGAAGGGCAGCGCCTCGATCGGCCCGAGCCGACTGGGATGGCTTCCCGCCAGGATCGCCGCGACATCCTCCGGTCCGGCCGGGCCATAGCCGATCCGCCCCTCGGCGGTCTCCACCTCGACCAGCGGCTCGATCGCGAACAGCCCCCGGCTGCCGGTGCGCACCACGGTGCAGCCGGCGCGCTCGAACGCCTCGGCCAGCGCATCGCTGCCGAGCGCGACCGACGCCATGTCGCGGCTGATATAGACCCTCGTCATGCCGCCACCGTCGCCGCGATCCGCTCGATCGCCGCCTCGCCATCGATCCGGGCGACGGGCGCCCCGTCGACCAGCGCATTGGGGCCGATCGCGCAGAGGCCCAGGCAATAGACCGGCTCCAGCGTCACCTGCCCGTCGCCGCGCGTCTCGCCCATCGCCACGGCGAGCCGTTCGGCCAGCGCGGCCTCGATCGCCGCACCGCCCCGCGACTGGCAGCTTTCGGCGCGGCAATATTGGACGAGATGGCGGCCGGCGGGGCGGTCGCGGAAATCATGGTAGAAGCTCACCACGCCATGAACCTCGGCGCGGCTCAGGTTGAGTTCCGCCGCGACGGCGGCGACAGCCTCCCTGTCGACCCGACCAAGTTCATGCTGGATATCGTGCAGCAATGGCAGCAGCGCGCCGCGCTGGCCACGCCGGGCGGCGGCAAGGCGGGCGATGAGCGCCCCGGTGGTCTCTTCCGTTTCGATGCTCATGCCGGCGGATTTGACCCTCCTCGCGGAGAGGGTCAAATCAGGAAAGTCCATCATTGATAGACGCTATCTATCACGCACCGAAATCGGGCGGCAGCTTCACGCGCCGGGCCACCGCCAGCGCCGCACCCGCGAGCGGACCGATCGGGCTGCGGTTCGGGATGATGAGCCCGATCCGGTTTACCGGCGCGGGATCGTCGAACGGCAGCACGCGCGCCCAGCTAAGCCCGGGCAGCAGCGCCAGATAGGAATCGGGAAGGATCGTCGCGAAGCCCCCCGCCTGGACCATCGACAGCAGGGCGACATAGCTGTCCGCCGTGGCGCGCGGATGGATGGCGAGCCCGCGCTCGGCGAGCCGCGCATCGAGGATGCGGCGGTTCTGCATCCCCTGGTGGAGCAGGGCGAGATCCGCCCCTGCCGCCTCGGCCCAGCCGATGGTCTCGCGCCCGTCGAACCCGCTGCCGGCGCGGGCGAGGAAGATGTAACGCTCGGCGTACAGCGGTGCCGTCAGCATGTCGGCGGCCGGCTCATGGTCGAGATAGGTGAGCCCCGCGTCGAGATCGAAACCGGCCAGGCCGCGCTCGATCTCCCGCGAGGTGAGCGACCGCGTCGACAGGGTGAGCAGCGGATGAAGATCGAGCAGCGCGCGGGCGACATAGCCGATCGCGGGCAGCGCGGCGGGAATCGCGCCGAGCCGGAACTCGCCGTGGATCGGCCCGGCCATCGCCTCCATCGCATGCGCCATGCCCTCGAACACCGCGACAAGCTGCTGCGCCCAGGGCAGCATCGCCTGTCCTTCGGGCGTCAGCCCGATATAGCGGCGGTCGCGCTGCACCAGGCGACGGCCGAACTGCTCCTCCAGCGCGACGATCCCGGCCGACAGGGTCGGCTGGGTGACGCCACAGATATCGGCGGCACGGGCGAAATGTTCCTCGCGCGCAAGCGTCGTGAAATAGCGCAGAAGGCGTAGCTGCATCGGCCCCTCTCTCGATAGAGAAGCCCTATCACGCCTGTCAGCGCGAGGCGAGCCGCAGCGGTGGCGGCGCCTGATCGGCAGCGACCGCGGCTACCATCGCCATCAGCGCGGCATCGAACCGGACGCCGAAGCCGAAACATTCTCCGCCGCTGCACATCCGGCCGACGTGGACCCCGACCACCATACCGCCCCGCGCGACATAGAGCCCGCCCGACGATCCCGGTGCGGAGGCCACGCTGCTCGCGAACAGCCGTCCCGGCTCGGAGACGCGCAGCCCCGCCACGGCATCATGGACCGGCCCCAGCGGAAACGCATGGGCCTCTCCGCTCGCCGCCGAGGGGCCGTCGCCGCCGCCGGCCGGAAAGGAGAGCAGCCGGACTGCCTGCGCGCCGAGGCCGCGCGGATGGGCAGCGACCGGCGTCACGGCCAGCGGATGATCGAGCTTCAGCACCGCGACGTCCTGCGCGCTGTCGCCCCGCATGCGTCGGTCGGTCCAGGGCGAGCGCATGTAACGCACCCGCGCCGCCGCGCGGACCGTCCCGTCGGCGCCATAGAGGCGGAAGATGCAGCTGCGCGGATCGATCGTCTCGCCCGCCGGAAAGAAGATATGCGCCGCCGTCACCACCGTATCGGCGGCGCCGGCCACCCAGCCGCTGCCATCCTCTACCCGCGCCCGCCCGCCCGGCGCCGCACAGACGAGGCGGCCGACCCCGTCGGAGCCGGCCGCCCCTGCCCCCTCATTCGCATGAGCGGATGATCCAAGCGCCAGCAGGGCCGCCAGCCCGGACGCCAGGACACGTGATACGCAACGCAACATCATCACCGCACTCCGCCGCGACGCGCGGCTTCGATGCAGGCCAAGCTAGGCAGAAATTTTCTAGATCCCGCTAATCTTCATGGTGTGGAAAGCTTTGCCGAACAGGGTTAATCTTCGCTGAGCATAGCCGCGACTTTCGCCGCATCGGCCGTCCCAAATGGATAGCCGGATGAAATGTGCAGTCGATCACAGAAATCCGGGCGACTTGGTGCTTCAATATTATCGGAACCGGCGCGGCCGGGGCGGTTGGGGCCGGTAAGTGTGAAACTCTTCTGGACAAAGCCGCGACGACGGCGGCACATCGGGCCGGGGATCGCGCCGCATGCGGCGCGACGAGAATGGCGTGGGGAGAATTGGGGAATGACTGCCTGATGACCGGCCACGTCCGATCGCCGGCATGACCCAGATGCAGCCGATCATGCCGATCGGCGACGCGGCCAAAGCGCCGCGATCCTCCGCGCGCGCGCTGTTCTGGCGGCTGGTGTGGCTCTATCAGGGCGGCTGCACCACCGCGATCGTCATCACCATGGCGCTCGTGCTGTTCGGCCTCGAATTCAATCTGAGGCAGTGGATCGCGCTCTGCTTCCTGACGCCGATCGTCGTCGCCATCTACAATCTTTCGGACGTCTACCTCATCGTCCGCCATTTCCGTCCGATCGACCGGGCGCTGCGCGCGCTGGACAGCGGGGCGAAGCCGCCTCGGCCGGTGATTGCGGAGGCGGTCGTACGGGCGCTGAACCTGCCTTTCTATTCCTTCATGCGCGTCACCTTCCTGCACGGGCCGATGGTTTCGGTGCTGGTCTGCCTGGCGCTGCCGCTGGGCAATTATGTCGCCGACACCGGCTTCGTCGCCTGGCAGGTGATCGCCTTCGCCGCGACCTGCCTGTTCTTCGCATCGCCGACCCACGCGATCTTCGAATATTTCGGGGTCAGCCGCGCCATGGTGCCCACCATCATCCGCCTGTCCGAGGCGATGGAAGGCGGCCTGCCTCCCGAATATCAGAGCCAGCTTGTCGCCATCCGGCTCAAGAGCAAGCTGCTCTACCTGACCATCTTCGTCGCCGCGCTGCCGCTGATCTTCTTCGCCGCCTCGATCATCTTCAAGGTCCAGCGCATGTTCGTGCTGCAGGGCATCGATCCGACGCCGTCGATGATGATGCCGCTGTATATCTGGATCACCGGCGTCGTCCTGATCTGCATGCTGGGATCGGTGATGATGGCGCTGCTCACCGCGCATGAGGTGTCGCGCTCCGCCAGCCGGCTGATCGACGGCATGCGGCTGGTGGAACGCGGCGATCTCGATCAGGTGAAGCTGGAAGTCGTCTCGACCGACGAATATGCGGACATCTTCCGCGGCTTCCAGCATATGCTGGAAGCGCTGCGCGAGGAGCAGCTGATCCTTGAGGTCAGCAACGATCTGGCCGGCGAGCTCAAGCTGGAACTGCTGATCGCGCGGATCATGCGGACCACCGCCGATCTCCTCAATGCGGAGCGCTCGACGCTGTTCGTCTACGATCGCAAGACCGACGAGCTGTTCTCGCTGTTCGCCGATGGCGAACATGTCCGGGAAATCCGCATGCCGTCCAATCGCGGTATCGCCGGCGCGGTGTTCACCAGCGGCATCGCGGAGAATATCCCGGATCCCTATGCCGATCCGCGCTTCAACCCGGAGGTCGACCGGGCAACCGGCTTCGTCACCCGATCGATCCTGTGCCAGCCGATCTTCGACAAGCATGGCGGCCGGATCGGCGTGACCCAGATCCTCAACAAGCGCGATGCCGCCGCCTTCACCGCCAAGGACGAGGCGCGGCTGCGCGCCTTCTCCGCCCAGATCGCGGTGTGCCTGGAGAATGCCCGGCTGTTCGACGACGTGCTCTACATGAAGAATTACAATGAGAGCATCCTGAAGAGCACGTCGAACGCCGTCATCACCTTCGACGAGGAACACCGCATCGTCACCAGCAACGAGGCCGCCCGCAAGCTGATGGGTGCGCCCGACGGCGCGATCGGAATGCCCGCGCGCGAGGCCTTCTCCGGCCGGAATCTGTGGATCGCCGAACGGCTGGAACGGACCGACCGTGACCGCGAGGCCTATCTCGCGGTCGATGCCGAGCTCGTCGGGGGGGACGGCACCGCCTCGTCGATCAACCTCACCGCCGCCCCGCTGGTCGATGCCAATGACGCGGTGATCGGATCGATGCTGGTGATGGAAGACATCACCAGCGAAAAGCGCGTCCGGTCGACCATGGCCCGCTACATGTCGAAGGAGGTCGCCGACCAGCTATTGGAGGCCGGCGAGGACCAGCTGACGGGTAAGGACCAGACCGTCTCGATCCTGTTCTCCGACGTGCGCGGCTTCACCACCATCGCCGAACAGATCGGCGCGCGCGAGACGGTGGCGATGCTCAACAGCTATTTCACCGAGATGGTCGACGTCATCTTCGAGCATAAGGGCATACTCGACAAATATATCGGCGACGCGATCATGGCGCTGTTCGGCGCGCCGTTCGCCGGCCCCAACGACGCCGACAATGCGATCGCCACAGCGAACAAGATGATGGTCGAGCTGAAGGCGCTGAACCTGAAGCGGACCGCGGCGGGCGAAAAGCCGATCGACATCGGCCTGGGCATCAGCACCGGCAATGTCATCGTCGGCAATATCGGCTCGATCAAGCGTATGGAATATACCGTCATCGGCGACAGCGTGAACCTGGCCTCGCGGCTGGAGGGCGCGAACAAGGCCTATGGCTCGAAGATCCTCTTCTCCGAATTCACCCATGCCCGCCTCGCCGATCCGAAGCTCGTGCGCGAGATCGATCTGATCCGGGTGAAGGGCAGGGATTTCCCGGTGGGCATCCATGAATCGCTGGGCTACCGCGCCGACGAGATCGACCGGGGCCTCGGCCTGATGCTCGAGCATTACGCGAAGGGCTTCACCGCCTACCGCGCGATGGCATGGCGGGAGGCCGAACAGCATTTCCTGGCGGCGCTGAAGGCGATGCCCGGCGATGGCCCGTCGGCAATGTATGTGGAGCGCTGCCGCGCCTTCATGAAGACGCCGCCGGGCGGCGATTGGGACGGGGTCTGGACGCTGACGAGCAAATAGCGGCAGGCAGGCGCCCCTTATTGCAGGCCCAGCGCCGCCTTGATGCCCGCCCAGTCGATCAGCTTGAAATTCTGCGCGCTCGGCATGTTCTGCCCATCCTGCACGACGAACAGCCCGCCCGGATAGCCGGGGCCGAAATCGCCGACCGCGATGTCGATCCCATCGGTTTCCTCGGTGGAGCCGACGGCACCCGGCGCCACCCGGAACCGCCCGACATAGGCGTCGTCCGACAGGCGATAGACGGCATAGGCATTGTCGCCCTGGCTGGAGACGAGCAGATAGCCGCCATTCGCCGGCCCTTCGGGCGCGATCGTCACGCCCTCGGTGTCGGCGACGATCTGATAGCCATCGGCCGAAGCCATCTTCACCGGGGCTCCATCGCCGTTCGGGCTGGCGTCGAACCGCCACAGGCCGACATCCTCTTCGGCGACGTACAGCCGGTGCGTGCGCTCATCGGTCGCGCAGCCCTCGGACTGGGTCGCGAGCTTCATCGTCCGAACCACCGTGCCCGCCGGACCATCGCCCAGGGTCAATGCGACCTGCCGGATCGTCCCGTCCTTGATCACGTTGAACGCGAACAGCGCGTCGCCTTCGCGGTACAGGCAGACGCCATAGGCCTCGCCCGTCCCCACCGGGATCTTGCCGAGCGGACTCAGCGTCGCAGTCGCGGGATCGAGGCGGAACAGCGCCAGCCTGGCGTTGAGCGGATCGTTGCGGTCGCTCGCCGCGACGATGATGCCCGCCGGCCCCATGTCGCGCAGATCGACATTATTGACCCGCCCGGCGTCGATGAAAGAGCGCTGCCGCCCCTGAAGATCATAGACGTAGAGCCCGGCCTTCTTGTCGGTGCCGACGATCAGGCTCGCGGCCGGGTCGGCGGCGTTGCGCCAGATCGCGGGATCATCGGCGGCGTCGGCATTGGCGGTGCCCACAGCCTGCGTCTCGCCCCTCGCCTGCACCGTCATGGTCGGGGCGGGCGAGAAGGCGGGGCGCGTCGCGGTGGTCGTGCAGCCTGCCGCCCCGAGGGACAGCAGGCTGATCAGCGTCAGGTTGCGATGGCCCGTCATCAGAAGTTGACGCGCACGCCGCCCGAGTAGCGACGGCCGAAGCGTTCCCACTCGATCGTCTGGATGCTGCTGCGCGCGGTCGGCGTGCCGGTCGCGGTCAGCAGATTGCCCGGCTCCGAATAGCGGCGGCCCGGCTTGTTGAGCACATTCTGCGCGTCGAAATAGATCTCGACGTTCGGGGTGATCGCATAGCGGGCCGACACGTCCATCTCGTCGTCTGCCGCCCAATAGGTGTCGCCGCCATCGGTCAGGTCGTCGACGATTTCATCCAGCCAGGTGCTGCGGCGCTGATACTGGACGCGGATCGACAGACCATATTTCTCATAATAGGCGCCGATATTGTAGACGACGTCGGAGGTGCCGGGCAGCCGCACCTTGCGCGCCGGCACCGCGCCGATCCCGGGTTTCGTGACCTTGCTGTCGTTGACCGTAAGATTGGCCGAGAGGCCGAAGCCGCCTGTCCATTCGGGCAGGCCCAGATTGCCGGTCCACGGCTCCAGCTGCAGCTGGGCCGCGGCCTCCGCGCCGAAGATGCGGCCGTCACCGCCATTGGTGATGCCGGTGAATGTATAGGCCGAACGGTCGATCCCGTTGCTGTCCAGCGCATTCGAACCGAAGGTGCGCGTCTGGCGATACAGCACGTCCTTCACCTTCTTGTAGAAGGCGCCGACCATGAGATAGCCCTGCGGCTTGATATACCATTCGAAATAGCCGTCGACGCCGAAGGCGCGTTCCGGCTTGACCGAGGGGTTGCCGCCCGAGATCGTCTGGTTGGTGTCGCTCACCACGACATTGGGGCGAAGATCGTCATAATCGGCGCGGGCCGCGCCCGAGTTGAACGAGAGGCGCAGCTTCTTCGTATCGTCGACATTGTAGTTGAAGTGCAGGCTCGGGAAGGCGAGCGTCTGGCTCGACGTGGCCGTTACCGGCGCGGCGGCTGCGCCCACGGTCGCCAGGGCGACGCCGCGATTCTTGAGATGTTCGATACGAACGCCACCCAGGATCGAGCCCCAGTCATATTTCACCGTGCCCATGATGAAGCCGGCATAGACCTCCTCGCGGACATTGTAATTGTTCGCCGCGTTGGGCGCGAAGGCGAAGCTGGCGCGGGCCGCCTTCGAAACCTGACGCATCTTGGCGGTATCGAAATAGTGGAAATTGTAGCCCAGCGGGATCTTGCCCTCGAACGGCGTGTTCAGCGAAAACTGGTTATAGTCGGTCGGCAGGCCGACCGTCGCGAGCTGGGCGGCGGTGTTGAGCAGGATCTGGTTCTCATCGGCGATCTTGGTGCGGCGATCGAACTGGAAGCCCGCCTTCAGCACCGCTTCGCCGCCGAACAGGCCGGTTTCGCGGGCCAGCACCAGCTTGCCGGTATAGGCCTTGGTCGTGTCGACCGCGTCCAACACGAGAAGCGACGACGGCGGCTTGGTGAAGCTGTCGACGTTCGTCACCTGCCCACCCGCCTGGAAACGGGTCGGACCGCTCAGCTGGTTGGTGCTGAACAGCACCAGATTCGAATGGTTGGGATCGCTGAAGTCATAGCTGACGGACGGACGCGCGGTGCGCGTGCCGGGGCTGTCCCAGGCCACCTCGCCGACCACCGAGCGATCGTCCTTCGACTCGGTGTAATTGGCGAGCCAGTTCAGCTTCCAGCCATCGGCGAAATCATGGTCGCCCGCCAGCGTATTGGTGAAGATCGACTGGCGGAAGGCACGAAGCGTCGAGCGCTGGCGGATGTCGACGCCGTAGACCGTGCCCTTCTGCGGGGTGTTGCCGATGCAGACATCGGCATAGCCGCTGGTCGTGGGATTGGGGTTCAGCGTGGTCGGGCAGGCCGCGGCGCTGGCGACGAGGTCGCTCTGCCGGTCGTCGAGGTCGAAGCGGTAATTGTCACGCGCCTCGTCATCGGTGAAGATCGTGTAGACCGAGCGGAGCGAGATGGTGTTGTCGGCATCGGGCTTGTAATCGATCCGGCCGGAGACCGACCAGTTCTTGCGGGTCAGCCGGTACAGCTTGTTCTCGGCTTCGGCCGCCCAGAAGCGGGTCGCCGAACCGGGGCGCTGGTCCTGCGCCACGCGCTCATAATCTGTCTCGAAATTGTCGGTGATCATCGCGCGCTCGAAATAGCTGCCCGACAGCACCACGCCGATCTCGCCCTCACCGACCTTGAACCGGTCGGAGACCACGGCCGAAGCTTCATATTGCTTGCGGTCGCCCAGTTCGGCGATGCCGTAGCCGGCCTTGCCGGCAACATGCAGGCCCGGATAGTCGAAGCCCGAGCGGGTGATGATGTTGACGTTGCCCGCCACCGTCTCGCCGGGCATCTCCGGCGTCACGGCCTTCGACACGACGATCTGCGACGCGATCGCCGAAGGCGTCGAATCGAAGCGCGCATCGCGACCTTCGGGGCTGACCACGTTGATCCCGTCGAACGACAGCGTCGTCCAGCGCTTGGGCGCGCCGCGCAGGTTGATATAACGGGCCTGACCCTGGTCGCGCTCGACGCTGACACCCGGCAGGCGGCTGGTCGCCTGGGCGATATTCTGGTCGGGAAGCCGGCCGACGCCATCGGCGGCGACCACCGCTACCAGCGAATCGGTGTTGCGCTGGATGGTGAGCGCGGCGGCCTCCGATTCCGCGATCGGGCGCGAACCGGTGACGACGATCGCCTGCTCATCGCCTTCGTCCGCCGCCGGCGCAAGCTGCGCCAGTGCCGGAGTCGCGGCAACCAGGCTGATGCCGGCAAGAAGAAGGATTTTGAACTGCGACGTCATGAGAAACCCCCTGAATTTTGTTTCGGGGGCCCATCTATGAGGCGAAGCCGTCAATTCGGTTTCAGCTATGTGACTCTTTTGCGATGCAGCGAACCTTCCGGATACGCGCCGCGGCGCGTTTTCGCGGGATTGCTTGGCCAGGGCACTTTTCCGCTTCGCGGATCGTTGACCTGCGCTGCGGACGGCCCATCGGGCCAGCGGCGCCGACGTTTCTCAGCGGCTTGACTTGGTAGGGCTTGAACATGACGGACATTAGCGCGGGCGATCTCGTCATCGCCGTTCCGATCGCCGAATGCCGGATCGGCCATCCTTCGTGGCAGCAGGATTTCGATCATCCCGAGATGACCCGGCGGGCCTATATGGTCTCCTGGGCGGGCTTCTCGGCCTATTGGGGGCGACCGATCCTCGCCGTCGCCGGGCGCCACGGCCATTATTGTGCCGGCTGCTTCGCCAAACAGAACCTGGCCGATCCGGCGGCCGAAAAGCGCGTCGTGCGCCAGCTTGAGCCCGTAACCTAACGGCAGGAATTGCTGGAAACATTTGCTTTGCCGGCCGCAACAGACGGGCAATCGTGACGCCCTAGCAGGCATCGATGCCGTCCGCGTTGCTCTGCCGTCTGCCCCTTATATTCCTCGCCATCGCCGCCGCCGTTCCCGGACGGGCATCGACCAGCCATGACGAGCAACTCTGGGTCAATCTGACGGTGATGGGCCCCCTGTCGGGCAAGCTAGTCCATTTCCTCGAACTTCAGCCGCGCATCGGCGACGGCGCAAGCCGTCCCGATCAATTGCTGCTGCGCGGCGCGATCGGGGTGAAACTATCGGGCCGGGCCACCCTCTATCAGGGCTATGCGCGCGTCATCACCCCGCGCGACGCAATGCGCGATCTCGCCGAGCATCGCAGCTTCCAGCAGCTGAGCTGGGTGATGGGCGAACCCTGGGGCGGGGAAATCTCCACCCGTACCCGCTTCGAGCAGCGCTGGCGCAACGACGGCGACGATATGGGGCTGCGCCTGCGCGAGATGGTCCGGCTGGAAATACCCGTCGCCCGCAACGGCCTCGCCGTGCTCGGCTATGCCGAGGGTTTCGTCGCACTCAACGATACCGACTGGGGCGCCCGCGCCGGCTTCGATCAGCTTCGTAGCTTCGTCGGCACGGAAATCCCGCTGGCGGGCCGGTCGACGATCGAGCTCGGCTATCTCAACCAGACCATCAACCAGCGCGGTGGCCGCCACCGCATGAACCACGTCCTGTCGGTCAGCCTTTTCGCCCGCTACTGAACAGCTTGCGCCCAGGCGAGCGCCGCAAGTTCCGGGAACCTGCGGGCCCTGTCCGCGGCCTGCGCCGAGGAAGCCGTCCCGCGGATCACCCGGCCCTTGATGCCGTGAAAGATCGCCGCGAGGCGGAAGAAGTTGAAGGCCGTGTAGAAGCGGTAGTTCGGGATGCCGTCGCGGCCGGTCCGCGCGCAATAGGCGGCGATATAGTCTTCTTCGCTCGGAACGTTGAGCGCAGCCAGATCGGCGCCGGCGAGGCCCGCCACGATGTACGGCGGCATATGGTACATCATCGCATGATAGGCGAAGTCGGCGAGCGGGTGGCCGAGCGTCGACAACTCCCAGTCGAGCACTGCCAGAACCCGCGGCTCCGTCGGGTGGAAGATCATGTTGTCGATGCGGAAATCGCCATGGACGATCGCCGTCTCGTCGCCTGCGGGGATATTGTCCCGCAGCCAGTCGATCACGCGGTCCATGTCCGGATCGCGGCCGGCCTCGGCGTCGTCGAAATACTGCTTCGACCAGCGGGTGATCTGCCGCTCGAAATAATTGCCGGGCCGGCCATAGTCGCCGAGCCCGACGGCCTCGAAATCGACATTGTGAAGCGCGGCGATCGTCGCGTTCATCGCGTCGAAATAGGCTGGACGCGCGTCGCGGGACACCTCGGGAATGGTCGCGTCCCAGAAGATGCGGCCCTCGACCATATCCATGATGTAGAACCATGTGCCGATGACATCGTCGTCGGTACACAGCGCGTGGACATGCGCGACCGGGAAGTCCGCCTTGCCAAGCCCGATCAGCACCTGGGCCTCGCGCTCCACCGCATGCGCGCCCTTCAGCAGCGCGCCCGACGGCTTGCGGCGCAGCACATAGGACTTGCCCGGCGTCACCAGCTTGTAGGTGGGGTTCGACTGGCCGCCCTTGAACTGCTCGACGGTCAGCGGGCCAGCGAAACCGGCCACATGATCGGCCATCCAGCCCGCCAGCCTCGCCTCGTCAAAGGCGAAGCCTGCGCGGACCGGCGTGGTGCCGCTATTCTCGTCCTGGGCGATCGCCGTCATGCCGCATGCGCTCCCGCAGGCTGCGCCTTGCCATGGTCGCGCTTGATCTTCTTGGCGAGCGACCATTTGTGGACCTCGGTCGGGCCGTCATAGATACGGAAGGCACGCAGCTCGCGAAACACCTGCTCGACGACGGTGTCGCCCGACACGCCGGTACCCCCCATCACCTGGACGCAGCGATCGGCGATCCGGAACAGCGCCTCCGACACCGCCGCCTTGGCCATCGAGCTTTCGACCGTGCCCAGCGAGCCGCTGTCGAGCACCCCGGCGCACCAGTCGATCATCAGTTCGCACTGCTGCAGCTCGATCATGTTGTCGGCAAGCATGAAGCCAACCCCCTCATGGTCGATCAGCTTCTTACCGAACGCCTCGCGCCGGCAGGCATAGTCGACGGCGACCTCCTGGGCGCGGATCGTGGCGCCCAGCCAGCGCATGCAGTGCGACAGCCGCGCCGGGCTGAGCCGCACCTGCGCATATTTGAAGCCTTCGCCGCTCGCCCCCAGCATCTGGCTGGCAGGCACGCGCAGATTGTCGATCATCACGATCGAATGGCCGCCCGGCATGGAGCTGTCGATCGTCTCCAGCACGCGCTCGATCCGGATCGCCGGGTCGGGCAGGTCGACCAGGAACATGCACGCGCCCTCGTCCGACTTGGCCATGACGATGCCTACCTTGGCGCCGTCCGCGCCCGTGATGAACGCCTTGCGGCCGTTGATCACCCAGTGGTTGCCATCCAGCCGGCACGTCGTCCGCATCATCGACGGATCGGATCCGGCGCCGCCCTCACTCGCCGGCTCGGTCATGAAGAAGGCCGACCGGCTGTCCCCCGCGACGAGCTGGTCGAGGAAGCGGGCCTTTTGTTCGGCCGAACCGACCTTGCCGATCAGATACATATTGCCCTCGTCGGGCGCCATCGTGTTGACCGCGATCGGCCCCAGCGGCGACAGGCCCGACTTGATCAGCACGATTGCCGTCTCGCGCTGGGTGAGGTGCGATCCGTCGGCCAGGATGTGCGGGGTCAGCACGCCCGCCGCACGCGCCTTGGCGCGCATCTCGTGCATCAGTTCGTCGGTGGGGCCATGCGATGTCGCACGGGGATCCTTCTCATAGGGGATCACAGTCTCGCGGACGAAGGCCTCTACCTTGGCGGCTATCGCCTGGGCACGGTCGGTCATTGGTATCTCCCGTCAGAGGGTGCTGGTCAGGTGGCCGCCGTCGGCGACGATCACCGATCCGGTCATGTAGGATGAAGCATCGGAGGCGAGCAGCAGCAGCGGCCCGTCCAGCTCCCGCGCCGCGCCCAGGCGGCGCTGCGGAATGCGTTTGAGCATCACCTTGCCAAGCTCGGTCTCCCAGAAATCCCGGTTCAGGTCGGTCGCGATATAGCCGGGGCACAGGCAGTTCACCCGGATGCCGAAGCGCGCCAGTTCCAGCGCCGACACCTTGGTCAGCTGGATCGCCGCCGCCTTGGACGTCGCATAGGCGGCGACATGGCCGCCCTGCCGCAGCCCCAGGATCGACGCGATGTTGATGATCGAGCCGCCCGTGCCGCGCGCCTTCATCGCCCGCGCGGCCGATTGGGTGAGCAGGAACATCCCCTTCGCATTGGTGCCGAGCACCCGGTCCCAATCCTCCTCGCTCTGGTCGAGGAACGGCTTGTCGACAGTGACGCCGGCATTGTTGACGAGGATGTCGACCCGCGCGAGCAGCGGCTCCACCGCCGCGATGCTCGCCGTGCTGGTCACGTCGAGCGCGACCGTCTCGCAGGTCGCGCCCGTCGCCCTGATCCGCGCCGCAACCTCGGCCAGCGCAGCCTCACGCCGGGCCGCGATGATCACCGTTGCACCGGCACCGGCCAGGGTTTCCGCGAAATGGGCGCCCAGCCCGGCGGAGGCGCCGGTGACGAAGGCGGTCTTGCCCGTCAGGCTCAACAGATCGGTCATGATATTTGCTCCGGCGAATCCGCTTATGGGGTCGACTATGGAACAAGATTGTGGAACAATCAATCCGCATGACGACGAATGACCCTGCCGCGATGACCGCGCACTGGCCCGGACCGGAGCCCGCGGGATCGGCGCGCCGTGTCTATCTCGGTATATTGGGCGACATCGACAACGGCCGCATGGTCCCGGGCCAGCGCCTCGTGGAAACCGAATTGGCGCTCCGCTTCGAGGTCGGCCGCAATGCGGTGCGGGAGGCGATGCAGCATCTGGCCGGGCGCGGCGTGGTCGATCTCAGCCCGAACCGCTCCCCGGCGATCCGGTCGATGGATCTGGCGGAATGTTTCGAGGTGCTGGACGTGGCCTTGGCCATGACCCGGCTTGCGGTCCGCGCTGCGGCGAGCGGCTACGGACCGTCATATGGCGCCGCGCTCGATCTGGCGATCGCCGATCTGGTCGACGCCGCCGCAAGCGGCGAGGCCGCCCAGTTCAGCCGGGCGCGGCGCGGCTTTTATCGCACCCTGTTGCTGATCGGCGGCAATCGCGAGCTGCAGCGGCTGTTCCCCGCGATCGGCATGCACATCATCTATGCACAATATCCCTCGCCACGGCTGCAGGGCATCAGGCTTGCCGACTATCAGGCGATCGCGCGCGCCATCGCCGCGGGCGATCCCGATGGCGCGGAGGCGGAAGCGATCGCCCATGTCGCCCATGTCCGCGCGATCATCACCGAACTGGCGGCACGACGCTGAGCAGGGCTTCGCTTCGATAAAGCAGGTTTACGCAGCGGCGATTGCAGCCCATGATCGCGCCATGCGGGGGGCGATGATCAGGTTGCTGTTGGGCGCGGCGCTCCTGTTCCCGTCGGCTGGCTATGCGCAGACCGACGCCGGGGGCTCGTCGGCTTCGGTCAGCTACAACGCCGCGATCGTCTCCGATTATCGCTTCCGCGGTCTCAGCTACAGCAATCGCAAACCGGCGGTGCAGGGCGGGGCCGACATCTATTTCCACTCGGGCTGGTTCGTCGGAACCTGGCTGTCGAGCGTGGCCAATTATGGCGGCGCCCATGCCGAGGTCGATTTCTACGGCGGCTATAGCGGCTCGGCCGGCGGGTGGAACTACACCGCGACGCTGCTCGGCTATGTCTATCCGGATGGACGGAATACCGACTATTTCGAAATGCAGTCCACCGTCGCGCACACGCTTGGTCCGGCGACCGCGACGGTGACGGTCGCCTATTATCCCAAGCAGTGGAACGCCAGTTCCAACCTCTACACCAGCCTCGGTGCCGACGTCGCGATCCTCGGCACGCCGCTCACCGCATCGGCCAGCGTCGGTCGGGAGAATGGCAGCTATGACGAGAAGTGGGACTGGTCGGCGGGGCTCAGCTATACGCTCGATAAGCTCGAAATCTCTGCATCCTATGTCGACAGCAATTACAAGGGGGCGCTCGAAGCCGGGAAAAATGGCCGGGCAACCGCGCTGCTCTCGGTAAAGGCGCTTTTCTGATACAGGAGGCGCGCATGGTCCGGCTATTCCTCTCGGTCGACATGGCCGGATCGACCCAGTTCAAGGCGCGCTTCACCGATGGCGGCAGCTGGCTCGACACCTTCCGGACCTTCTTCACCAATTTCCCGC
>SCUQ01000015.1 GCA_004297635.1 Rhizorhabdus sp.
TCGCGCCCTGGTTCGCCGAGCATGTCCAACTGCCGCTGATCATGGAGGCGGAGCCGGGCTCCTGGCAGGAGACGCTGTTCGCCGGGGTGCCCAACGGCGCCAACATCTTCACCGCCTCGATGATCCTTGCGGTGATGATCCTGCCCTATATGGCGGCGGTGTTCCGCGAGCTGTTCATGACGGTGCCGCCGCAGCTGCGCGAGGCCGCCTATGGTTTGGGCTGCACCCCGTTCGAGGTGATCCGGGCGGTCGTCATCCCCTATGTCCGGCGCGGCATGGTCGGCGTGATCATGCTGGGTCTCGGCCGTGCCCTCGGCGAGACGATGGCGGTCACGTTCATCATCGGCAATGCGCATGGCTTTCCCGACTCGATGTTCGCTTCGGGCTCGACCATCGCGTCGACCATCGCCAACGAGTTCGCGGAGGCGACCAGCGACATGCATAGCGCCGCGCTGGTCGCGCTCGGCCTCGTCCTCTTCCTGATCACCTTCGGGGTGCTCGCGATCGCCCGCGCGCTTCTCGGCGGCCAGAAATATTGACGGGGAACAGAAGCATGGACCGCGCCCTGATCCGCCGTATCCAGAACATCATCTTCGTGGTGCTCACCGCGGTTGCGACGCTCATCGCCCTGACCGCGCTGGTGCTGATCCTCTGGTCGCTGCTCAGCAAGGGCATCGGCGGGATCGACAGCAAGATCTTCACCATGACCCAGCCGGCTCCAGGGTCCGAGGGCGGCCTGTCGAACGCGATCATGGGATCGATCATGATGTGCGGGATCGGGCTGCTGATCGCGGTATTCGTCGGCATCCTCGCCGGTACCTGGCTGTCGGAATATGGCGGCAACACGGCCTATGGCCATGCCGTTCGCTTCCTCAACGATGTCCTGCTCTCGGCACCGTCGATCCTGATCGGTCTGTTCGTCTACGAAATCCTCGTCCGGCCCTTCCACGGCTTTTCCGGCTGGGCAGGGGCGGTCGCGCTCGCGATCCTGGCCATGCCCATCGTCACGCGGACGACCGAGGACATTCTGAGCCTGCAGCCGAGCGCATTGCGGGAGGCGGGGATGGCCCTGGGTGCCAGCCGTGCCTTCGTTATCCGCAAGATCGTCTGGAAAGCCGCGAGAGCCGGTCTCGTCACCGGTGCGCTGCTCGGTTTCGCCCGGATCAGCGGCGAAACCGCGCCGCTGCTGTTCACCGCGCTGGGCAATCAGTTCTTCTCGGCGGATCTCAGCCAGCCGATGGCCAGCTTGCCGACCACCATCTTCCAGTTCGCCCTGTCGGCTTATGATGATTGGCAGCGCCTGGCCTGGGTGGGCGCGCTACTGATCGCCGTCGCCGTTCTCTCCATCAATATCATCGGGCGGGTCATCGCCCGGGAGGCCCGCCGCTCATGAACGATATCCCCGCGCATCTGACCGAGGAAGTCCATCTCGCCTTCCCGTCGCGCGACAATCTCGCGATCGAGGCCCGCAAGCTCGACTTCTTCTATGGCAAGACACAGGCGCTCTATGGCGTGGACCTGCCGGTCGAGCGTCACAAGATTACAGCGCTGATCGGCCCCTCGGGCTGCGGCAAATCGACCCTGCTGCGCGCGCTCAACCAGATCTACGACCTGTATCCGAAGCAGCATGCCGTGGGGCGCATCCTGCTCGACGGGCATGATGTGCTGGCCGACCGCAAGAGCCTGTCGCGGCTGCGGGAGCGCGATGGCGGCGGCGACGATACGATGGTCCGCTCCCCGATCGATATTGCCGGCCTGCGCGCTCGGGTCGGCATGGTGTTCCAGAAGCCGACGCCTTTCCCGATGTCGATCTATGACAATGTCGCCTTCGGTGTCCGCCTCTACCAACGCAAGAGCCGCGCCGAGATGGACGTGATCGTCGAAAAGGCGCTACGCCGCGCGGCGCTGTGGGATGAGGTGAAGGATAAGCTTCATTCATCCGGCCTGGGCCTTTCGGGCGGGCAGCAGCAGCGCCTGTGCGTCGCCCGCGGTATCGCTGTGGAACCCGATGTGCTGCTGCTCGACGAGCCCGCCTCGGCGCTCGATCCGGTATCGACGGCCAAGCTGGAAGAGACGCTGATCGAACTGCGCCAGGATTTCACGATCGTCATCGTGACCCATAATCTCCAGCAGGCGGCCCGCATCTCCAACCATACCGGCTTCATGTATCTGGGCCGGATGATGGAGTTCCAGCCGACCGAAGAGCTGTTCGCGAATCCGCGCGGCCAGCGCACGCGCGACTATGTCACCGGGCGGTTTGGCTAGGCACCACGGGCCCGCCGTTCGCGCCGCTAATCGGCCAAGGGCACTTTCAGTTCACAGCGGGTGCCATGATCGGTGGTCGTGGCGCTCGTTACCAGCAGGCTGGCACCCAGCGACCGGGCCAGCACCGTCATCAGTTTCGATCCAGTGCCCGCATCGCCTTCGGGGTCGCGGCCCTTGCCGTCATCCTCGATCGTGAGCAGGATATTGTCGCCCTCCGGACGCATCCATACCGCGACTGCGCCAAGACCATCGGGGAAGGCATGTTTGGCAGCATTGGTCAGGCATTCGTTGACGATGAGGGCGATGGCGACCGCCTTCTGCGCAGGCACCTGCACCGGTTCGGCATCGAAGCTGAGGCTTACTCCGGCGGGGAGCATGCCTTCGCGTATCCGGTCGCATACCTCGCGGAGATGATCGTGGAGCAGCACGGTCGACAGGTCCGCACTGCTCAGCGCCAGGTTCGAATAGACCGAAGCGAGCGACTGCAGTCGCCCGGCAGCAGCCTGCAATTCGTCCCGGAGATGCGGATCGGGCTGACCGGCGGCGCGGGACAGCAGCAGCGATGCGGCGATCTGGAAATTATTCCGGGTGCGATGGTCGACCTCGCGCAAGGCCAGCGAGAGCAGCTCGACATGGCGTTGCTGCTCTTCGCGCAGCCGCAGCGCTGTCGCGCGGAAAGCCGAAACCGGCCAGATGGTGATGATCAGCGAAATGGTGGCGACCACCAGTCCGATCATGTCGGGGACGCTGATATTCCAGTCGCGGCGCGGCGGAATGACATAATACCAGATCAGCAGTTCGCAGCAGATTGTCGCGATCAATCCGGCGCGCGCGCCCGCCACCAGGCTGGCGAAGATGACGGCCGGAAACACGAAGGCATAGGCAACTACGCCGGGCGCGAACAGATCGACGAGCATACGCCCGGCAGCGGCCAGCCCAACGGCGGCAGCCGCGACGACGATGTCGGCCCATAGGTCGGGTTTGCGCCCGGCCAGCCGGTGCGGCAGTTCCAATATCGCCGAAATGATCCTGCTCCTGTTGTCCGGCGGCGATGCCGGTCTCTGCCACGGCCCAATGCGGCGATGGATATCCTATCGTGCAATCGTCTCGGGCGGAAGTCATTCCGCCACCGGGGTTTTTCGGATCAGCCCGCTATGAGACGGATGCGGCGGAGGTGGCCTATCGCCTTGGCCCGCAGATCTGCGGCATAGCCGAGCCGTTCGAAATAGCCTTGTGGATCCTCCGCGATCGAAGGATTGCTGGTCTTGAGTTGGGACCATGCGACGCGGGCACGGCCGGCGTCGCCGATCATAGCATAGCCGGTCGCGTTGATCAGGTGGAAGCGTCCGTTCTGGCCGATCATCGGCGGGGCCATGTTCGTCAACGCCTCACGCGCCATCGGATGATCATCCCGTGCGATCGCGAGCAGCAGAAGCGGCGCATAGAAACGGCCATCCGGATCATCGCCCAGCGCGATGGCGCGACGCAGGTAGGATTCGGCGCGGGCGTCGTCGCAGTCGAGCAGATAGAGTCCGACATCGGCGAGGAGCGCTGGATCATAAGGTTGGATGTCCGCCGCCCGGATCGCGAAATTCACAGCCAGCGGACAGGCCCCGCGCGCGATGGCGACACGCGCGCGGGCGGCATGGCTCCAGGCCTCGAATGGATCGATCGACGTCGCGATCTGGGCGTGGCGCCGCGCCGTGAGCAGCAGCGGCGCGCGATCGCGTGGCTGCGTCTCGGAACTGACCATCTGCTCGATCGACAATTGTGCCGCGGCGGCCTGCATCTCGGCATTTTCCGGATCGAGCTTCAGGCTGCGTTCCACGCAACTCTGGACGTTGGCCAGGTCGGTAAGCATCCGCTCCTTGCGGTAGCGATGATAGATCAGCAGGCAGCTGTAGCCGGTTGCCTGGAGGCCGGCATATCGCTGAAGCTCATGCGTCGCGATCAGGCCGTTGACACGGCCGATCGTGGCAATGATCGGCGCGAGCGCGCGGTCGAGCGCCTCTCCATCCCGGCCATCGATAGCGGAAAGGCTGACATCGCCCGACCAGATGAGGCGCTCCGGCGATGTCGTCGACAAGCGGAGAAAAAGGCGGTGATGCGCCCCCTCTACGAGGTCGGTACCCAGCCGGTATCGGGCGGCGGCCACGCCTGCGCCGAGCTGTCCGGAGCGTGGCACCGGGCGCAGATCGTAGATATCGCTGCGGCCCAGACCATTGATCAGGGTCGCGCGGACAAGATTGCCGAGCTGGCTTTCGCGGGCCATGGTCGTTCCGCCAACCTGCAGGATCGGGCGCTCGCGGCCGGCATTGGCCGCTACCGTCCGTACCGGGATCAGCTGCAGCAGCAACAGCGTTGCGGATATGATCAGTATGAGCAGCAGCGCGATCTGCCAGCCGAACTGCCATGGCCGTGCCGGCAGCGATCCGCCGGGGGACATCTCGGGCGCTTCGGCGGTTTCGACGACCGGCTGGAGCGCGATCCGATATCGTCCGCTGGGAATCGTCAGCCGTAAGCCGCCATCGGGCCGGGTCGAGGCATAATGATTGTCGAGCATCCGCCGCAACCGGCCGACCTGAACGCGCGGATAACTGTCGGCGCGAGCATCATAATCGGGTGCGCGGCCCAGCCCATCGACCGCGACGGAATAGGCCTTGAGCTGCTCGCCGCGTCCGGCCGCCGTCTCGCGGACCAGAAAGGCCAGCAGCCGCTTCATGATCGGCGCGCGCGCGAAGTCGGCAGAAGCGATCACCGAACGCAGCTCCGCGCGCATCAGCTCGGCATCGGCGTGCTCGGCGCCCGCCGCATGCCGTGGTGGGCCTGCTTCGTCGCGATCGGTCGCTACCTCGGTGGTCTCGCTCATCTTCGCTTCAAATA
>SCUQ01000131.1 GCA_004297635.1 Rhizorhabdus sp.
AGCGCCGCTGCCATACCGGCGCATGTGCCGCCGGCCATGGTTGGCGATTTCAGCCTGTTCACCTCGCCCGGCATGGCGCCGACGCCCGATGGCGATCCCCAGGCCGCCGCCGCCCGCGTCCATTCGGGGCCGCCGATCTTCTATTCGCCGATGAACACCCGCGACGGGAAGGGTACCTGGGTGATCACCCGCGCGCGGGACCAGCGCCGGGTGCTGCAGGATCCGGAGACATTTTCAAGCCATCGGGCGATCTTCGCCTCCGCGCTCGGTGAAAGCTGGCCGATGATCCCGCTGGAACTGGACCCGCCCGAGCATGGCGCCTTCCGCACCCTGCTCAACCCGCTGCTGTCGCCCAAGCGTGTCATGGCGCTGGAAAGCGCCGTGCGCGAGCGGGCGAGCGTCCTGATCGACCGGATCGCCGCCGCGGGGACAAGCTGCGACGTGATGAAGGATTTCGCCTTCCCGTTCGCGGTCAACATCTTCCTGCGTTTCCTGGGCCTGTCCGACGACCGGCTGGACGAGTTCGTCACCTGGGCGAACGACCTGCTGCACGGCGACAATGTGCAGCGGCCGGCGGCCGCGCGCACCATCATCGCCTTCATCGACGGGCTGGCGGCCGAACGGCGCGAACGTCCGGTGGACGATTTCATGTCGTTCCTGGTCCAGGCAAAGGTGAATGACCGGCCGTTGACCGATGCCGAGGTACGCGGCACCGGCGTGCTGTTGTTCGTCGCCGGGCTCGATACGGTGGCGGCGGCGATCGGCTTCGATCTCGCCTATCTCGCCCGCAACCCTGAGGATCAGCGGCTGCTGCGCGCGGAGCCGGGGCGGATCGTGCTGGCGGCGGAGGAATTGCTGCGCGCCTATCCCACGGTGCAGATGATCCGCGTCGCCACGAAGGACATCGATTTCGAAGGGGCGCCGATCCGCAAGGGTGACTATGTGTCGTGCGCGACGATGATCGCCAATCGCGATCCGGAGGAGTTTCCCGATGCGGACCGGATCGACCTGGGGCGCGAGGACAATCGCCACACCGCCTTCGCTTATGGTCCGCATCGTTGCCTGGGATCGCATCTCGCCCGGCGCGAGATCGTGATCGGATTGGAAGAGTGGCTCCGGCGGATTCCCGATTTCCGCATCAAGAAAGGCACGGCGCCGATCGCTTTCGGCGGCCATGTCTTCGGCATCGAACAGCTGATCCTCGACTGGTCCTGAGCGGATCGACGGGACATCGGCGCGGCACAGGGAGCGAAATCGGCCATGCGTATCATCGTGCATCGTGACAAATGCCAGGGCCATGCCCGCTGCTGGGCGATGGCGCCCCACATCTTCGAGCTCGACGATGAGGGCTATATCGTCGCGGGCGATATCGACGTCGCGCCCGACGACGAGAAGGATGCGTGGCGCGGCGCGAAATCCTGCCCGGAGCGAGCCCTGGACATCGAGAAATGAAGCGCGGCGGCGCGGTCGCGCTGGCTTTGTTGCTTTCGGCCGCGCTGCCCGCCGCCGCCGCGCCGCTCCGGCCCGACCAGATCGCCTTTCGCGAAATCTATCGTGAACTGGTGGAAACGGACAGCAGCGCGGCCACGGGCAGTTGCACCCTGGCCGCCGAACGGATGCGCGACAGGCTGCGGGCGGCGGACTTCCCGGCCGATCGCGCCGAAATCTTCACGCCCGACGGCCACCCCAGGGACGGCGGGCTGATCGCACGCATCGACGGCACCGATGCCGACGCGCCGGCGATGCTGCTGGTCGATCATATCGATGTCGTCGCCGCGCGCCGCGAGGACTGGCCGCAGGACCCCTTCACGCTGGTCGAGCGCGACGGCTATTTCATCGCGCGCGGGGTGATCGACGACAAGGCGCTGTCGGCGATCTGGATAGACAGCCTGATCCGCATGCGGCGCGAGGGCTTTCGTCCGCGCCGTACGATCAAGGTCGCGCTGACCTGCGGCGAGGAAAGCGGCGATGCGGTGAATGGCGTCGACTGGCTGCTGCAGCATCGGCGCGATGCTCTGTCGGCGGGTTTCGCGCTCAACGAGGGCGGCTATGGCATCGCCGATGCCGGGGGCAGCCCGATCGCACTCTATCTGGCGGTAGGCGAGAAGCATTCGCAGACCTTCACGATCGAGGCACGCAACCCTGGCGGTCATTCGAGCCGCCCGCGCCCTGACAATGCGATCTACGATCTCGCCGATGCGCTGGGCGCCATCCGCCGGCTGGCCTTTCCGATCCGGCTGAACCCTACCAACCAGGGCTATTTCACGCGCATGGCGCCGATCATCGGCGGCGCGATGGGCCGGGCCATGGCGCAGGTCGGCGGCGGATCGACCGATGCGGCGGCGATCACCCTGCTGACCGGCGACGTCATCTACAACGCGATGCTGCGCACGACCTGCGTCGCGACGATGGTGGACGCGGGCCATGCCAGCAACGCGCTGCCGCAGCGCGCGCGGGCGACGATCCAGTGCCGCCTCTTCCCGGGCGAGGCGGTGGACGATGTCGAGGCGGGCCTGCGCACCGCGATCGGCAATCCTTCGATCAATCTGACCCGCGAAGGCGGGAAGGGACCGGTCGCGGTGCCGCCGCCGCTCGATCCCGCGATCCTGGGTCCGGCGGAGCGGCTTGCCCGCAAGCATTTTCCGGGCATTCCGGTGGTTCCGAACCTGCTGACCGCCGGAACCGACGGCCGCTATCTGAGCGCGGCGGGCATTCCGACCTATGGCGTGCCGGGGATCGTCCTCGATGCCGACGGCAATGGCGCGCATGGCGTCAACGAGCGCATCCGGGTGCGGAGCGTCTATCAGGGACGCGACTATCTCTACGACCTGATCAGGGCCTATGCGCGCTGATCAGGGAAACGTCGCGTCCTAGTTCCTGATCCAGACGCCCTTGGTCTGCAGATAGGCCTCGATATGCTCGACGCCGCCCTCGCGGCCGAAGCCGCTCATCTTATAGCCGCCGAACGGCACCGCCGGGTCCATCGCGAAATAATGGTTCACCCAGATCGATCCCGCCCGGATCCGCTTCACCGCCGCCATCGCCTTGGTGATGTCGCGGGTCCAGACGCCGCCGGCCAGGCCGAAGCGGGTCGCGTTGGCGCGGGCGATGACATCGTCGAAGTCGTCGAACGGCAGGATGCAACCGACGGGGCCGAAAATCTCCTCCCGCGCGATCCGCATGTCGTCCCCGACATCGGCGAACAGGGTAGGGGCCACCCAATAGCCCTTGTCGAGCGCACCGCCGGTCACGCGCCGGCCGCCCGTCACCAGCCGCGCGCCTTCGGCGACGCCGAGCTCCAGATAGGACGCGACGCGCTTATACTGCTTTTCGGATACGAGCGGGCCGATCTGCGTCGCGGGATCGAGGCTCGGGCCGATCTTCAGGCCCTCCGCGAAGGCCGCCATCCGCGCGATGACCTCCTCGTAGACGGGCCGCTCGACGAACAGCCGCGTGCCGGCGGCGCAGACCTGACCGCTATTGTTGAAGATGCCCATCGCGGCGGCGGGGATGACGGCGTCTAGATCGGCATCGGCGAAGACGATGTTGGGGGATTTTCCGCCCAGCTCCATCGTCACCTTCTTAACGCTGCCCGCCGACATCTGGATGATGCGCTGGCCGGTTTCGCAGGAGCCGGTGAAGGCGATCTTGTCGACATCGGGATGAGCGGACAAAGCCGCACCAGTGATCCCGGCGCCGGTGACGATGTTGACGACGCCGGGCGGCACGCCCGCCTCCAGACACAGCTCGCCGAAGCGCAGCGGGCTGAGGCTCGCATCCTCGGCGGGCTTGAGGACGACGGTGCAGCCAGTGGCGAGCACCGGGCCGATCTTCCAGACGGCACTGAACAGTGGCCCGTTCCACGGGATGATCGCACCGACGACGCCGATCGGCTCGCGCAGCGTGAACGACAGCAGGTCGACGGGTGAACTGTTCGGCAGGGTCTGACCGTGGATATGGGTCGCGGCGCCGGCAAAATGCTGCAGCGATCGCCGCACCATGCTGCGCAGTCCCAGCGCCGCGGTGATCGGCCTGCCCATCTCCAGCGTGTCGAGCAGCGCGAGATCCCCGAACTCGGCATCGACCAGCTCGGCGAGCCGCAGCAATATCGCCTGGCGCTCGGCCGGCTTCATCCGGCTCCAAGGGCCGTCGAACGCCGCGCGGGCCGCGCGCACGGCGCGGTCGACGTCGGCCTCGCCGGCCAGCGCGAACTCGGCGACCAGCTCGCCGGTCGCGGCGCTGAAGCTCGGGAAGCGCTCGCCGGACATGGCGTCGACATGTTTGCCGTCGATCAGCAGCTGCTTGGGCTTGCCGTCGAGGAAGGCGGGTTTGCTGAAATCGGTCATGGGATTGCCTGTCATGGGTTGGCGGCGAGGGCACGCCGCATCGAGCCCCGCCCGAGCGCGAAGAGCAGCGCGGCGGGGAGAAGGATGAAGATCACGCTGATGATCAGCGAGACACCGACCAGCTTCTCGTCGCCGAGGACATGATCGGTGACGAGGCCGACGAAGGCAGGGCCGCCCGCCATCGCGATCAGGCCGGTCGCCAGGACATAGATCGCCGAAATGCGGCCGCGCAGATGCGGCGGGGAGACGACCTGCGCGGTCGATGGCCCCATGCTGGCGGTCGACAGGATCAGGGTCATGAACATCCAGTAGAAGGCGATCGTCACCCAGGGATTGGAGACCAGGAAGGCTGCGATGCCGAACGGCGCGCTGGCGAGCACGGTGATCATGCACCAGAGCAGCGGGGCATCCTTGCGGCCCTTGCGGTAGAGCCGGTCGACGATCGAGCCGTGCACCGGCATCAGCGCGGCGGCGGCGATCTGGGCGATGCCGATGACGATCCCGATCCGCGCCGGTTCCCAGCCATGAACACGGACGAGATAGCTGGGCATCCAGAGCTGGAAGCCGATCGTCGCCGCATAAGCGAGCCCGAAGCCGATGAAATTGGCGACGAACAGCCTCTTGTACCGGCGCATGAACGCCCAGGCTTCGCCATAGCCGGCCAGCGCCTGCGCCGATTTGCGGCGCGGCGGCTCGCGGAACGCGAAGACGAGAAAGGCGAGCAGCAGGCCGGGTGCGCCGGTGAGGATGAACACCTGCTGCCAGGGCTGGAGCAGGCCGAGCACCGGCCACAGCGCTGGTCCGCTCTTCATCGCGGCGGAGACGATCGGGCCGCCGACCAGGAAGACGATCCCGGCCCCCATCACGCCGCCCATGATGAAGACCGACATGGCCAGCGAGACGCGGTGCGGCGGGAAGCTGTCCCCGACGATCGAATAGCTGCCGGTCCCGAAGCCGGATTCACCGGCGCCGACGCCCGCCCGCGCCATCGCCAGCATCGCGAAGCTGCCGGCCAGGCCGCAGCAGGCGGCCGCAATGCTCCACACCGTTACGGAGATATAGAGCACGACCCGGCGGCTGTAGCGATCGAGCGCCATGCCGAGTGGGATCGCGCAGAGACAGAACAGCACCGCGAAGGCCGGCCCCTGCAACAGGCTGATCTGGAAATCCGACAGGCCGAGGTCGCGTTTGATCGGCCCGACCATCAGCGCCATGATGTTCCGGTCGGTCAGCGACAATATATAGAGCAGGAACAGGATGGCGACCGTCAGCCATCCCATCCGCGGCGATGGATAGTCCGCCGCCACCGCCGGGCTTCCGGCCTGATCCGATGACATGCTCATAGCGCTGCGGTTTCTCTTTCATGCCTGGGCCGGGGCACCATGATGGAAGCCATCCTCTCGACTCGGTTCTGGGATCGGGCTGGTTCGTCCGATGATGTACGGGGCCAGCATGTCATTGTCGCGAGCGCACCGCGCGTTGGAGCAGCATAACGCACATTTCTGCACTGGAGGTCAATAATAAACGTGGCGTACACGGCGCCGACGATATCGCGCGAGCGCCGGTCGCCCTGTTGCAGAAGCGTCACGGAAAATTCGAAACCTTTCCGGTGGTGCAAAATTTGTTGACAGCATCCAGAAATGGCTTAGAGAAAAATTGCACGGCAGGATAACATTGGGTGAGGGCGGGTAATGCTGCCCCGATCCTGTCGTCAGGGAGAGGAAAGTCATGGGAAAGCATTTAGCTTCGTCGCTGGTTCTTGGCGTCAGCATGCTCGCGATCGCCGGGCCGCTGCATGCGCAGGCCGTTGCTCCGGCCGGCGCGGCTGCGTCATCCGATAGCGACGCCACGGCCGCCGCCGATATCATCGTCACCGGATCGCGCATCGTTCGCGACGGCTACACCGCGCCGACGCCGGTCACGGTCGCGACGACCGAAGATCTGATGCGCTCGACGCCGTCGAACATCCCCGACGCGCTCAACAAGCTGCCGCAGTTCACCAACTCGCTGAGCCCGTCCAAGGCCGCGCTGAACTTCTCCAACGCGCCGATCCATGGCAACGTCCTCAACCTGCGCAGCCTCGGCACGCCGAGCAACAATCCGAAGGGGCCGCTGCGCACCTTGATCCTGTTCGACGGCCAGCGCGTTTCGCCGACCAGCTATGTCGGTACCATCGACACCAACGTCCTGCCGCAGCTGCTGATGCAGCGGGTCGACGTGGTCACGGGCGGCGCTTCGGCAGCCTGGGGTTCGGACGCCGTCGCCGGTGTCGTCAACTTCGTCCTCGACAAGCAGTTCACCGGCATCAAGGGCGTCGCCCAGATCGGTACGTCCGAGCGAGGCGACAATGACAATCAGCGCCTCGGCCTCGCCATCGGGCAGGATTTCGCCGGCGGACGCGGCCATGTTCTGGCGAGCGGCGAATATACCAACAACAAGGGCATGCTGCGCAGCGATCGCAACTATGCGACCAAGGGCTACAACTATGTCGGCAGCGTGGTCGGCTGCGCGGTTCCGACCGGCCAGCCCGCATCGGTCTGCTCGCCCGGCGGCGCGCTCAACCCGTTCACGATCGGCAGCGATATCCTGATTTCGGCCCTGTCGCCAAATGGCCGCATCGTCGGGGCGAGCAACGCCGGCAATCCCAATGTCGGCCGCGTGATCAACAATGACGGCACGACCCGGCCGTTCAGCCCGGGTACGCCGGTCGGCACCGCCGGCTTCCAGTCGGGTGGCGACGGCTACAAGATTCCCGCGACCGGCCACGCCGTCGCGCCCTACAAGACCTACCAGTTCTTCGGCCGGGTCGATTATGACCTGACCGACGACGTGAAGGCCTATGTGCAGGGCGCCTGGTCGCGCGCCGATCTCCGCTATCGCACCCAGGTCAATGCGCTGGTGCCGGCGTCGGGCGGCGTCAACATCTACAAGGGCAATCCCTATCTTTCGACGGCGCTCGATGGCGCGCTGCCCACCGCCAACGACTTCTACACCGTCGGGCAGTATAATGCGGGCCAGGATCTGCCGCTCGCGAAGGAGCGCACCGACTACTGGATGATCAACGCCGGCCTGAACGGCGACATGGGCGGCTTCAAATGGGCCGTGAACTATTCGCATGGCGATTCGGTCCACAAGCTCGCCAATTCCGGCCTGTATGATTATAAGAAGCTGTACGCTGCGTCCGATGCGGTGCGGAACCCGGCCAATGGCCAGATCACCTGCCGGGTGCTGCTCGATCCGGCGGTCGCCTCGCAATATCAGGGCTGCTCGCCGATCAACGTCCTGAACGGCAATCCGCAGGCCTCGACCCCGGCCGGCTATGCCTATGCCACCGGCACGTCGCGGTACCGGGCGGCGATCCGCCAGGATGCGGTCGCGGCCAACATCAGCGGCTCGCTGTTCGAGCTGCCGGCCGGTCCGGTCGATTTCACGGTCGGCGCCGAATATCGCCGGCAGAAGCTGGACCTGACCAGCAATGCCGCTCCGGCGCTGCTCGACACCACCGCCGAGCGCAGCGCCTATTTCGCGGGCCTGCGCGGTGTTCCGGCAGGCGCGCTGTTCTACTGGCTGACCAATGTCGGCACCGCCAACGGCAAGCTGAACGTCAAGGAAGCCTTTGCCGAGGTCGCGGTCCCGATCCTCAAGGATGCGACCTTCGCGCAGGAACTGAGCCTGAACGGTGCGGCCCGCATTACCGACTATTCGACCTCGGGCACGGTCAAGACCTGGAAGATCGGCGGCACCTGGAAGCCGGTGAACGATGTCCTGTTCCGCGCCACCCTGTCGCGTGACATCCGGGCGCCCAACCTGTTCGAACTGTTCGCCGGCGCGCAGAGCGGCATCGGTATCGTCAACGATCTGCGGACCACGAGCGGAACCTATGGCAGCGGGCTGAACCAGAATGTCAGCACGATCACCGCGGGCAACCCGAACCTGAAGGCGGAAAAGGCCAAGACCCTGACCGTGGGTACGGTGCTCACCCCGTCCTTCGCGCCGGGCCTCTCGCTGTCGGTCGATTATTACCGCATCAAGGTCAGCAACCTGATCGACTCGCTCTCCGCGCAGCAGATCATCACCAACTGCTTCAATGCCGGTGGATCGGGCGTGCCCGAATGTTCGCTGATCAGCCGCCCGACGCCGACCAGCCTGCCGTCTCTCGTCAGCATCGTGCCGGCCAA
>SCUQ01000132.1 GCA_004297635.1 Rhizorhabdus sp.
GCATGGGCTCGATCCCTGGGTTCATTTCATCCCCGTCCGCCGGGACTGTGACGTGATCGGCCTGGTGGCCGATGCGGATCGAACCGCGGAGCGAGACGCCGAGATCGCGGCAAATGGCCGCGCCTTCGCCGAGCGGCACTTCAGCCGCGATGCGGTCATGGCCTACACGGCGTCGCTGCTGCGCCTCTACGCCGACGCCATCTCTTCGCGCTGAACCGCTCGCCCTGGAGCGTTTGTTTTCCGCGTTTTGCGAGCCATCAGGTGATTCCACCCGACTTCACGATGCTCTAGCCCTCGTCGCCCATCCTGAGCGCGGCGATGAAGGCCTCCTGCGGGATGTTGACGTTGCCATATTCGCGCATCCGCTTCTTGCCCTCCTTCTGTTTGTCGAGCAGCTTGCGCTTGCGGCTGGCGTCGCCGCCATAGCATTTGGCGGTCACGTCCTTGCGCATCGCCGCGATCGTCTCGCGGGCGATCACCTTGCCGCCGATCGCGGCCTGGACGGGGATCTTGAACAGATGGCGGGGGATCAGATCCTTCAGCCGCTCGCACATATGCCGCCCGCGCGCCTCGGCGGCGCCGCGGTGGACGATCATGCTCAGCGCGTCGACCGGCTCGCCATTGACCATGATGCTCATCTTGACGAGGTCGCCCTCGCGATGGCCGATCTGATGATAGTCGAATGACGCATAGCCGCGGCTGATCGACTTCAGCCGGTCGTAGAAGTCGAACACCACCTCGTTGAGCGGCAGTTCATAGGTGATCTGCGCACGGCCGCCGACATAGGTGAGGTTCTTCTGGATGCCGCGCCGATCCTGGCACAGCTTCAGCAGCGAACCGAGATATTCGTCGGGGACGTAGATGGTCGCTTCGATCCACGGTTCCTCGATCATGTCGATCCGGTTGGGATCGGGCATGTCGGCCGGGTTGTGCAGCTCGATCGTCTTGGCGTCCTCGGTCTTGGAATGGCTGAGGTGCAGCCGGTAGACCACCGACGGCGCGGTGGTGATCAGATCGAGATCATATTCGCGGGTCAGCCGCTCCTGGATGATTTCGAGATGGAGCAGGCCCAGGAACCCGCAGCGGAAGCCGAAACCCAGCGCCGCCGAGCTTTCCGCCTCGAAGCTGAACGAGGCATCGTTGAGGCGCAGCTTGTAGAGGCTTTCGCGCAGTTTCTCGAAATCGGCGGCGTCGACCGGGAACAGGCCGCAGAACACCACCGGCTGGACTTCCTTGAAGCCGGGCAGCGGCTCCGCGGTGGGCTTCCTGGCGTCGGTGATGGTGTCGCCGACCCGGGTCTGGCTGACCTCCTTGATCTGGGCGGTGATGATGCCGATCTCGCCCGCCGCCAGCTCGCCGAGCTGCTCCAGCTTGGGCCGCATGCACGCCACCCGGTCGACCAGATGCTGGGTGCCATGCTGCATGAACATGATCTGCTGGCCCTTCTTCAGGACACCCTCGACCACGCGCACCAGGATCACCACGCCGAGATAGGGATCGTACCAGCTGTCGACGAGCATCGCCTTGAGCGGCGCGCTGCGGTCCCCCTTGGGCGGCGGGATGCGCGTGACGATCGCCTCCAGCACATCGTCGATGCCGATACCCGACTTGGCCGAGGCGAGCACCGCATCGTCGGCGGGCAGGCCGATAATGTCCTCGATCTCCTTCTTCACCTTGTCGGGTTCGGCGGCCGGCAGATCGATCTTGTTGATGATCGGCACGATCTCATGATCATGCTCGATCGACTGATAGACATTGGCAAGCGTCTGCGCCTCGACCCCCTGCGCCGCATCGACGACGAGCAGCGCCCCCTCGCAGGCCGCGAGGCTCCGCGAGACCTCATAGGCGAAATCGACATGGCCCGGCGTGTCCATCAGGTTGAGGACATAGGTCAGCCCGTCCTTCGCCGTGTAATCGAGACGCACCGTCTGCGCCTTGATGGTGATGCCGCGCTCCTTCTCGATGTCCATATTGTCGAGCACTTGGGCGGACATCTCACGATCGGTCAGCCCCCCGGTGCGCTGGATCAGGCGATCGGCCAGGGTCGACTTGCCATGGTCGATATGGGCGATGATCGAAAAATTGCGGATGCGGTCGAGCGGAACGGTCACGAAAATTCCCGGATGCGAGCGAAGGTCGTCGCGCGCGCCATAGCAACGGAGCGCCGCCGAAGCAAAATACACCGGTGATTATGTGATCTGGCGCATCGCAGCCCGCGCCGATGTCATGAAACGTCAGGACGGACCGGAGGCCGATTCGCCC